>VBEU01000105.1 GCA_005883775.1 Chloroflexota bacterium
GCGATCCAGCGGTATCGCGGCGACCTCGCGCAAGTACACCGGGAGGAACGCGAGCGAGACGATCGAGAGCATCGCCGCGAACGGCGTGATCCCAAGGAGGATCCAAAACGTGCGCGGTGGCCGGAACGGTCCGCGCTCGACGTGCGGTGGAACGGATCGCAGACCGAAGGTGAGGGCGGCCGAACCGGCAAGGAGCACGGCCGCGATCGCGACTGCCGCGCGGAATCCGATCGACGCTGCGATGACCCCGGCGACCGGCGCGCCGATGATGTTCCCGGCGAAGTACGCGCCGAGAACGATCCCCAGGGCGCGACCGAGCTCCCGTCGCGGTGTCGTGGATGTGATGTACGCGATGATGAGCGGCAGCCCCGCCGTCCCCGACCAGTACAGAGCCGATCCGACGAACGCGCCGTGCCAGTCCGTGAGCGGCACGAACGTCGCGACCCCGAGGGCGGCGCAGAGCCACGCCGCCGTGATAACGGGCTTGCGCCCGATGCGGTCGGCGAGATAGCCGGCGGGGAGAAAGCAGAGGACCGCGAAGAGGTTCCCGGCGCCGAACACGATCCCGATGTCCTGCGCGCTTGCGCCGAGGTCCCGGAGATAAAGGGGCCACACCGCCGAGAGGAGTCCGAACCCGCACCCGAACAACACCTGCGCTCCCGTCAGGATCCAGATGTCGCGCGAAAGCTTCAGCTGCGCCCCTTCACGATCCCGCGCGCGCGACGCTCCTCGAACTCAGCGCGCGCCTTGCGCAGGACGTCGGGATCGGCGAGCACGTCGATCGCGGTGAGCGCCAGTGCCTTCGCCGCAACGAGCGCGTTCTCGTGTGCCTCCTGACCGGCGACCGCTTCGCGGAACGCGGTCGAGTGGCCGGGAATCGACTCCTGCGAGATGGCGATGTACGGGTGGATCGCGGGGAGGACCTGCATGACGTTGCCCATGTCGGTCGAGCCCACGCGCTCGTCGTCCCGCGCCTCGAACACCTGGATCCCGAGCGTGCGCATGTGGTGCGTCCACCGGTCCGCGAGCGGAGTTGAGAACACCATGTTCTCGTACCCCGCGTTCTCGTTCACCGTGACCGTGAGCTTCGTGCCGGTCGCCTTCGACGCGCCCTCGGCGCACGCAATGAAGCGCCGGAGGACTTCCTGCTGGTAGCGTCGATCGAGCGCGCGAATGGAAAAGCGTGCCGCGGCATAGTCGGGTATGACGTTCGCCGCGCTGCCGCCATTCGTGATGATGCCGTGCACCCGCGCGTCCGGTCGGAGCTGCTGGCGCATGGCGTTCACGTTGTTGAACAGCTGGAGCACGCCGTCGAGCGCGTTTATGCCGAGGTCGGGTTGCGACGCGGCGTGTGCCGACTTACCGCGGAACTCGACCATCACGCGATTCGAGGCGAGCGAGTGCCGGCCCGCGAGCGATCGTCCGGAAGTCGGGTGGATCATCATCGCGACGTCGACGTCGTCGAAGCCGCCGGCGCGAATGAGCGCCACCTTGCCGCCGCCGCCCTCCTCCGCGGGTGTACCGATCGCCGCGAGCTTTCCCGGCAGCTGATCCATCACCGCGCGCACGCCGACGGACGCGGCGACGCCGATCATCGCGATGAGGTTGTGGCCGCACGCGTGTCCGATCTCAGCGAGGGCGTCGTATTCCTGGAGGATCGCGACGGTTGGTCCGGGACCTCTGCCTTTCGCGTCGCCCCGATACGAGGTCTCGACGTTCTTGTAGCCGCGCTCGACCGCGAATCCCGCGCCCTCGAGGAACTCGGTGATGCGGATGGCGGCCTCTCGCTCTTCATACGCGAGCTCGGGCTTCGCGTGGATCGCGCGCGAGAGCGCGAAGAGCGCGTCGCGACGCTCGTCGATCGCCTTGATCGCGCGCTGGGCGAGCGCCTTCGGGTCGCTCACTGCGATTGGTGCCCTGCGATGAGCGCGAGGATCACGCGATCGAGCGCGCGGTCCGCCTCCTCGAAGAGGAGTGCGGCCTGCTCCGACGCGAGGCCGCGCCGGCGCGCGACATTTGCGATCTCGGCCATGAACCGCGCGCGGAAGAAGAGAAAGGCCTGGGTGCCCTCGCCGAGCGACAGTCCATGCCGGCGCGCCTCGACCCCGTACTCGCGTCCGAGGACCTCGGCCTGCGCGATGAGCTGGTCGCGCCCGACCGCGCGCGTGGTGTCGAGATGCCCGAGGAGCAGGTCGCTCATGCGCACGCCGCGCTCGCGGAACCAGCGGAGCGAGTCCTCATCGAAGCGCCCGTACCAGTCCTGATCCGCGAGGTCGACCCGCACGCGCTTCCGGAACTCCGCCGAGACACGATCGGGAGCTTCGCCCAGAGCGGAGAGCGACTGGCGGCGCGCCTGACGAGGGCGGGGCAGCATCGCGTCGATCGACGACCGCATGAAGCGGCGGTGTCCGCCGGGCGTCGTGAAGACCTCGATCTTTCCGGAATCGGCCCAGCGGCGCAGCGTGTCGGGGTCGACGCCGAGGATGCGGCTCGCCTCTCCTAGCGTCAGCCAGTCACCGCGCTCGAGCGTGCTCGTTTTGGATATACCGCAAATCTAGGCGAATCTGGTTGCGGCTGTTCGAGGTCAAGTTCTAAACGGCCAACAATGGCCGCGAATGAGGAGCGCCAGGATGACGGCGGGCAAAAGGCTGCAACCGAGGCTGGTGTTGCTGTGCGGCTTGCCAGCATCAGGCAAGACGATGCTCGCGCGCGAGCTTGCCGACGCCTATGGCGCGGTGCGGCTCAATCCGGACGAGTGGAAACGGGCGCTGGACGCTGACCCCTTCGATGAGCACTTCCGGGTCGGGCTCGAGGGGCAGTTTTGGGGGCTCACTCAGCGGCTCCTCACGCTGGGGACCTCGGTGATCCTCGAATGGGGCTTCTGGGCTCGCTCCGAGCGCGACGAAATGCGCGAGGCCGCAAGATCGCTCGGCGTACCCGTCGAACTTCGTTTTCTCGATGCGCCCTACGACGAGCTGGTGCGGCGGGTCGTCGCTCGTCACGCCGCCGGCGGCATCGCCATCACCGCGAGTCACATGGAGCGGTATCGAGGCATCTTCGAGCCGCCGACAGACGATGAGCTGGCCCTGTATGACCCCCCACTACCAGAATCAAGCGGAGACACCACCCACTCTTGAAAACCGGACGCTACCCCTCGGTAGTGGGTGGTTTCGCCTAGACGAAATCCACCTCGAACGTCACGATCACCCCGCCGGCGCCCGTTGTGAAGATCGTCTTGCCAGCACCGGGCCGGTTGTAGGGAAAGGGGACGTTCCCGTTCCCATCCACGGGCGGAAGCCAGTTCACCACGAAGGTGCGTGTGCCGACCTCGTTCACGGTTTCGGTGACGCTCGCTCCTGGCGGTAGATGCCGAGCGACACAGTCCGTCGTGCTACCCGCCCGATTCGAAACGCAGCCACTCACGCCCGGCGGGATCGACGCGTTCGGGGTGGCCGTCCACGTCGGCGTCGGCCCGGCCCGCGTCTGAGGCGGGGGAATGACGGTGGCCGTCGACGTCGGCGGTCGAGGAGTCGGTGTCGCTGGGGTCGAGGATCGCGGTGGCAGGGTCGGTGAGGGTGTTGCCGGCGTCTGGGTCGCCATGGTGGTCGCGGTCGGAGGCGTCGTTACCGCGGCGACCGGACTCGCCGCCGGGACATCCGTCGCAGCAGCGGGCGCTCCGACGAGACTTGCATCTCCGCACCCGACCGCAAAGAGAACGACGACGAGGAGTGCGGCGCGCCAGCTGTGACCTGCCACTTTCGCCGACGACCATGCGGGAGATGACGTCACTGCGAAGGTGCAGGTCGGTCGCAACGTCGTCGAGCGCAAAACTCGGCTCGACCGGCCGTCGCGCGACGGAAGCAGACACCCGACCGTCGAGATGAGCGCTTCTTGCTACCGGGCGGTCAAGCATACGCTCAGCGACCTTGTTGGTCCGAGCACTCGTTCTCGCAGCTATGTTCCTCATCTCGTCCGGTGCAGCGGCGGACGCTCGCCAGCCGTGGCGCGTGGGCTTAGCGCCGTTCGACTCGGCGATGACCGCCGTGCTTGCGGAGGGTTACCCCGGCGGATCGCTCGCGGTCATTCGCGACGGGAGGCTCGTGTACGCCCGCGGATACGGCCTCGCGGACGAGTACAGCGCCGCCACTCCATTCACCCGCTACCGCCAGGCGAGCATCTCGAAGGCGGTGACGGGATCGCTTCTTTCGAGTCTCGTCGCGCAAGGCACCCTCAGCCTCGATCTTCTCGTGCTGCCGTATCTCGGAGTCGTTCCGGCCGACCCTCGCGCCACTCTCATCACGGTGCGGATGCTTCGCGACCATACCTCGGGCCTCGGCGGGGACTACTTCTTTGAGTCGCGCGCCGCGGCAAGGTATTACGGAGTGGCCTCGCCGCCGGGCATAGACACGATGGTCCGCTGGACCGCGCATTACCCACTCGCCGCCGATCCTGGCACCGTGCGTCGCTACAACAACACCAACTACGCACTGCTCTCGCGGGTGATCGAGCACGCGACCGGCCGTTCGTGGATCGACCTCGTCGACGAGATGGCCGCACCCGCCGGTGTGACCAGCTGGCGAATGGGCCAGAGCCTCGCCGCACCGAGCGACGAAGCTCGCTATTACGAGGCCGACGCCTGGCGGAATACGCAGAGTGTGTTCGACAGCGCGCCCGGAACGGTCGAGTGGCCGTACGGCGGCTACAACCTGGAGTCGTTCAACGGCGCGGTGTCACTTGTGAGCACGGTCGTGGACATGGCGCGTTACGAGCTTGCGGTCGCGCGCGGAACGATCCCCCCGCCGGAGGCGAAGCCGATCCCGACCCAGCCGGGCTGGTCCTACGTGTACATGTACAACGGCTCGATGCCTGGTCACTACTCGTTTCTCATGCGGATCTGGGACGGCACGAACCTCACCGTGATCGCCGGAACGTTCAACCACCGCGACGCAGGCGCGATCGATCGCTCGATCAACGAGAGGATGCTCGGTGCCTACCACGCCACCACGGTCTGGCCGAGCGTCGACCTTTTCGGGAGCTACTAGCCCCCGCCGCAGCCCCCGGTGCCGTCATTCGCGAGGCCCATCGCCCCAAAAAGAAGCATGCCGAGAGCGATGACCGCGAGCTGGGCGGACACGACCACCAGGACGATCCGCCAGACGCGGCTGACCCTTGCGGGAGCGTCCGCGGGACTCTCGGGTGCGGTGGTGGTGGCGTCGATCACGGCGTCAGTCTATGCGGCAAGACCAATACCAGGATCGCTGTGGAAGCGCAGACCGCGACGCGGGCGCAGGAGCTCGGGCTAAAGCAGCGGATCAACGACCTCCTCGCGCTCCCGTGCCCTGAAATGACGGACTAGGAGGCCACCCCGGCGGCGCGCTTCATCTGCCCGATCGCGCGGTCGCGGTCCTGCTTGGTAAGAAGGCGTTTGCGGATGCGGTAGGCCTTCGGCGTGACTTCGAGGAGCTCGTCGTCGGCGAGGAACTCGACCGCGTCGTCGAGCGAGAGCTCGCGGATGCCATCGAGCTTCGCGGCGATGTCGGAGTTGCTGCTCCGCATGTTCGTGAGGTGCTTCTTGCGTACGACGTTTACCTCGAGGTCGCGTTCGCGGATGTGCTGGCCGACGACCATGCCCTCATACACCTCGACGCCGGGGTTGAGGAAGAGCTGCCCCCGATCCTGCGCGGCGTTGAGCCCGAACGTCGTGGTCGTCCCGTCCTCGAATGCGATGAGCGAGCCGAGCTCGCGCGTGGCGATCGCGCCGGCGAGCGGGCCGTAGCCTTCGATGAGCGTGTTCATCACGCCGCGCCCGCGCGTGGCGGTGAGGAACGCCTGCCGGAGCCCGAGCAATCCGCGCGTCGGGATCTTGTAGACGGCGTGCACCATGCCGTCGTCGCGGTACTTCATGTCCTTGAGCGTTCCGCGGCGGCGCCCGGCGAGCTCGACCACGGCGCCGAGCTCTTCCTGCGCGACCTCGATCTCGAGCTGCTCGTACGGCTCCTGCGTCTCGCCGTCGACTTCCTTCAGGATCACCTCCGGCCGCGAGACCTGGAACTCGTAACCCTCGCGCCGCATCGTCTCGATGAGGATCGCGAGGTGCAGCTCGCCGCGGCCGCTCACCACGAGCGTGTCGGCAGAGTCGCTGTCGGCGACGCGGAGCGCGACATCGCGCTCGAGCTCGGCGTAGAGACGCTCGCGAAGCTTGCGGCTCGTGACGAACTTTCCTTCGCGGCCCGCGAACGGGCTGTTGTTGACGCTGAACGTCATGCGAAGGGTCGGCTCCTCGACGCGGATCGGTGGAAGTGGCCGCGGGTCGGCCGCGTCCGCGATGGTGTCGCCGATCCCCGCCTCGACGCCCGCAACGGCGACGATGTCTCCGGCGGCGGCTTCGTCGACCTCCTCGCGCGCGAGGCCGTTGAAGGTGAAGAGCTGCGTGACCTTGGACGGCGTGAGGCCGCCTTGGTGGTCGATGCGCGCGACGGCCTGTCCCTTGTGCAGCGTGCCGCTTTGCAGCCGCCCCACGGCGATCCGTCCGATGTAGTCGTCGTATGTGGTGGTGGTCACGAGGAGCTGTGCCGGGGCCGCAGGATCGACGTCCGGTCCCGGGATGCGATCGATGATCGCGTCGAACAGCGGCTCGAGCGTGGTGCCAACATGACGGTGGTCGGCGCTTGCGGTCCCCAGGATCGCGTTTGTGTACAGGGTGGGGAACTCGGCCTGCTCCTCGGTCGCGCCGAGATCGAGGAAGAGATCGAAGGTCTCGTTCAAGACGTGGTTCGGACGCGCCTGCGGCCGGTCGATCTTGTTCACGACGAGGATCGCGCGATGGCCGCGGCGCAGCGCCTGGCGGAGCACGAATTTGGTCTGCGGCATCGGACCGTCGACCGCGTCGACGAGGAGCAGCACGCCGTCGACCATGTTCATGATCCGCTCGACCTCGCCGCCGAAGTCGGCATGGCCGGGTGTGTCGACGATGTTGATCTTGACGCCGCGGTACATCACGGCGGTGTTCTTCGCCATGATGGTGATGCCGCGCTCGCGCTCCAGGGCGTTGCTGTCCATGACCCGCTCTTCCACGTGCTGGTTGTCCCGGAAGATCCGGCTCTGGCGGAGCATTCCATCGACGAGCGTGGTCTTGCCGTGGTCGACGTGGGCGATGATCGCGACGTTACGGATGTCGTTGCGCTTCACATGAGTAATTGTCGGGCACGGGGACCGTCAGACCACCAGTTTTGCCCTCAAGTGCCTCTTATTGATCCTTCCGACACGACCGCCCGTGTTGGAATGCTGACGTGAACCCAACGGCAGAAGTCGAATGAACCCCGTCGCCTGGATATTGATGGGCGTCCTCTGGTACTTGATGGTTTGGTTCAGGCACGACAACTCACGGGTTGGCGCAGGCGCGTGGCGGCCACCGCGGCTCGTTCGAAGGTTGCTTCGCTTCGGTGAAGCTCCCGTCTATCCGTCAGGAGTCGCGGTTCAAGCATGGGCTCTTTCGATGCTGGCTGCGGGAGTCCTCGGTCTGACCCGCCTGCTAGATCCGGATCTGGAAGCCCGGCTGCTTGTGGCGACCATCTATGGCGCTATCCCCGTTGGAGTCGTCTGGGTGGGTCTCTTCCTCACCCATTGGCTACGTCAACCGCGTTAGCTAAAGGGAGGCCCAGCCAGGCTATGCCTTGACGACGAAGGTGAAGGTACCGGTCACCGGACTCGTCACGGTGTTCAGGGTCACGAGCATCCGCGAGCTGTAGATCGAGTCGCCCTCGTTCTGCGAGACGCCCGGGAAGAAGAGCTGCGACGTGTACGTCTTGCCGTTCACGGTGACCTTGAAGTGGATGTGCTCGGTGCGCCCGGGGTAGAGCCCCGGAATCACGGTCTCGAGGCGGTACGCGCCGTTCGCGTCGGTGAGCTGCCACCCGCGGAGGGTGTAGCCGGAGTTGTCGTAGTTGCCGTTGCCGTCCGCCTGCCAGAAGTCGAGCTTCGCGTTCGCGATCGGCTGGCATGACGTCGAGACGACGTATCCGGTGAGGGTGAGCGGCGTGCCGGCAACACCAGCGGTGCGCAGTGTCGCGTTCTGCGGTGGGTTGGCCTTGTAGTACGGCCCTTCGGTGAGCTCGACGAGCGCCTGTGCCGGGGCGGTGCACGCGATCGCTGCCGTCGTTGCCGGCGTCGCGGTCGCCGACGATGACGTCGGCGCGCTGGTCGCCGTGACG
>VBEU01000106.1 GCA_005883775.1 Chloroflexota bacterium
GCCAGGCGGTCGCGATCGCTCGTGCGATTCACTTCAACGCTCGCGCCTTGATCATGGATGAGCCGACGGCCGCACTCGGGCCGGCGGAAACGGCGCAGGTGCACAACCTCATCAAGCAGCTGAAGAGCGAGGGCATCGGGATCTTCCTCGTGAGCCACGACATCCACGACGTGTTCGACCTGTCCGAGCGCATCAGCGTCATGTACCACGGCAGGCTCGTCGGCACCGTGAACAAGAACGACGTGACGACCGACGAAGTCCTCGGGATGATCATCCTGGGCAAACCGCCGACGAAGCTCACGCAGCAGGAGCTCGCCGAGCTACACGGCTAGCCCGGAGGTCTCAGCGCGCGGGCTTGGTCGCGGGCTCGCGCGAGCGGTCGACGGCCCAGATCCGCCGGTTCACCGAACCCTCGAGAAGCTCCTGCTGTCCGGACCTGGGTAAAGGTTCGATCTCGCCGGCTGCGACGCGACGCTCGAGGTCGGCGAGGGTCTGCGAACCCGAGAGGATCGCCTTACCGAGCTCGTTCGACCAATCCGCGTAGCGCTTTTTCCTGGGCGCGGCGAGCGTGTCGTGCTCGACCATGTCGACGGCCGCGAGCAGAGCCCGCGCGAGGGTGTCGATGCCGGCGATGTGGGCATGGAACAGGTCCGTTCGGCTCACGCTCTGCCGCCGGAGCTTCGCGTCGAAGTTGAACCCGCCGGACGTGAATCCGCCCGCGGCGATTATTTCGTGGATTGCGAGCGCCAGCTCATCGACCGAATTCGGGAACTGGTCCGTGTCCCAGCCATTCTGGTAGTCGCCGCGGTTGACGTCGATGCTGCCGAAGCCGCCGAGCGCGATAGCGCTCGCGACCTCGTGGTGAAAGCTGTGACCCGCGAGGGTCGCATGGTTGGCCTCGAGGTTTAGGCGGTACTCGCTGGCAAGATCGTGCCGCTGAAGAAAACCCATGACGGTCGCGGCGTCGTAGTCGTACTGGTGCTTCGTCGGCTCCTGTGGCTTCGGCTCGATGAGGAGCGCCCCGGAGAACCCGATCCGGTGCTTGTGCTCCGCGACCATCGACAGGAAGCGTGCGAGCTGTGCCTCTTCCCGCGCGAGATCGGTGTTGAGGAGCGTTTCGTAACCTTCGCGCCCGCCCCACAGCACGTAGTTCGCTCCTTTTAGTCGGTGGGTGACCTCGAGCATCGTCTTGACCTGCGCGGCGGCGTACGCGAACACCGCGGGATCGGGATTCGTCGCGGCGCCCGCCGCGTAGCGCGGGTGACTGAAGAGGTTCGCGGTGCCCCAGAGAAGCCGCGCTCGCGTTCGCGCCATGTGCTTTTCGATCCGGTCCACGCTCGCATCGAGGTTCGCACGCGTTTCGGCATACGTTCGGCCTTCGGGCGCGACGTCCCGATCGTGGAACGCGAAGAACGGAACGCCGAGCTTGTCGATGAACTCGAACGCCGCATCGAGCTTCGCTTGCGCGGCGGTCTTCGGATCCGCGCTGGGCGCGAGCCACGGGCGATCGAACGTGCCGACCCCGAAGACATCGGAGCCCGGCCAGTTGAACGAGTGCCAGAGACACACCGCGATCCGAAGCTGATCCTCCATGCGCTTTCCCATCACGAGGCGATCGGGTTGGTAGACGGCGTAGGCCAGCGGATCGGAAGAGTCGGGCCCGCCGTATCCGACGCGTTTACGAACCTCGGCGAAGAAGTCGCTGCTCATGCCGCCCTCCAGCTCCATCGTTCGCTGACGCGAAGAGTCTCGCCTGACGCGAGCGTGCGCAAACCGGTGCCGGTCACGCCGCGGGCGGCGAGTACCGGGGCGTTCGGCCACATCGTCTGCGGCTCCACGCAGATCCCCTCGGCCGGCGTGTGGACCACGACGGTATTCAGGCTTTCGTCGAACTCGAGGCGTAACTCCAGGTCGGGCCACCGGACCAGCGCCGGAGCCTTGACTCCGACGTAGACGTGATCGAGCCGGCGGTCCCCGAGCGCCGGTCCCGAACGCAGGTCCTCATCTCCGGCGACGGCCCGGAGCTCGCCGGTGGGCACGAGGTCCGCATCGACCACGAGCACGTGGCGCGCATCGAGCCGCACCACCATGTCACCCGCTCGCGGCCGCGCGAACCACGGATGCCAGCCGAGGCCTGCGGGTCCTGGCCGCAGGTACTGGCCGACCTCGAGCTCGAGATCGAGGCCTGTGGCGCTGAGCCGGAGCGTCTGCCGGGCCCGGCCACCGAAGGGCCAGCCCCGACCGCGCATGTCACACGCCATGGTGATCTCCGTGGGGCTCCCCTCGAGAACGTCCCATGGCAGCTCGAAACCAAGTCCGTGGATCGCCGATGGCGGAAGGTTGGGTTCGAGACGCACCTCGCCGTCGCTTGTCGGGATGCGGCCATTCGCAAGACGACCAGCCCACGGGACCATCGGGTAACACCCCCAATAGAGAGGAGGCGACGCAGCGCGTGCTTTCGTCCTGGGAAGGATTCGCTCAACACCGCTCACGCTCAACGACACGATCCTGCCGCCGCCCGCTGCATCGATCCTGAGGACAACCTCGCCGCAGCTGATCTCGATCAAGCCGCTGCGGCGCCTTGCGCCACCGCCGGATGGGGATGCGTCGCGGCCACGCGCACGCCGATGACGATCACCATCGCGTAGACCGCGATGACTACAGGGGTCGGCCCCATCCGCGCGATGCTATGGCCGGCGACGATGGCTCGGGTTGGTAGCCCGCCCGCTTTCACATCGCCCGCGCGAACTTCATCGCAGGCCGTGTGGTATCTAGGCAAGATGCCGGTCGAATCGGCGAGACGCGCTCCGAGCCACCGGCTCCGCTCGATCGATCCGTGGCTCGTCGTGGGGATCGCCGCCTTCTTCGCGCTGGTCGTGGTCGCCCTCTTCGGCGAGCGCCTCGCGCCGAACGAACCGATCTACTTCGTCGTCGAGCACGGTCGCGACCCCCGTCCGTATGACCCGGGCATCGTGTTCCCGTTCGGCTCGGATGTGCTTGGGCGCGATCTCTTCAGCCTCGTCTTGGCGGGCGCGCGTGCGACGCTAACGATCGTTCTCGTCGCAGGCCTTGCCCGCGTCGTCGCCGGTGTTCTCGTCGCCGCCCTTGGCAGCTGGTCCCGGCCGACGCGTCTGCTCACCGAAACAGTCGCGGACTTTGCCGCGGCGATCCCCGCGACCCTGGTGGCCGTGTTGCTCGTCAAGGCTTTCGTCGGGACGTACACGAGCGTCCCCATCCTCGTCGGCGCCGTCCTCGTCATCGGATGGGCCGGTCCTTACCGCGTGATCCGAGCGGAGGTGGATCGGCTGACCCGCGCGCCGTTCAGCGAAGGCGCGCGAGCCATGGGTGCGACACGGTGGCGGCTCTTTTGGCGGCACCAGCTCCCGCATCTCCTGCCGGTGATCGCGACGAACTTCAGTCAACAGGTGGTGGCGTCTTTGGTCCTCGTCGCAGAGCTCGGCGTGCTTGGAGTCCTCGTCAGTGCGGTGCGGTCGCTGGACGTCGTGGAGTCCCTGTCGGTCGTCCGCATCGGCCCGCCGAACTTTGCACTCGTGCCGGACGTACCGGAGTGGGGCGCGATGCTGTCCAGCGCGCGGACGACCGAGATCCTGTGGGCCACGCGCTGGGTCATCTTTGTCCCAGGCGCCGCATTCGCACTCACGGCAATCGCCGTCGCGCTCGTTGGCTTCGCCCTCGCCCGCCGCTATGCGCGGCGCGACATATTCCAGGACCTGCGCGCCGGGTCCGTCGTCGGGCTGGCCGTCGTAGCGCTTTTCGTCTTCTCGGCGCTGATCCCTGAGCGCTATGCCGATGCGCGCGAATGGGCCACGAGCGCGCGCGGATCGGTGCGATCGGAACCGAGTCCCGCAGCCGCATTCGCAGAGGCCGGACTCACGACCTCTTCGGTCGAGCGGCGGACCAAGATGGTCGTGCGTACCGGCCCGGCATCGGCGACGGTCGGTAGCGTCACGGTCCAGGAGCTCTTTCCGCAGCCGGAGGTGTTAGCGCGAGACTTCGATTCGAACGCGACGCCGTCGCCGATCCACCTGCGCTCGGTGGTGAGCGAGGGCCTGGGCGGTGGCGGTGTGGTCGATGGGCCGCTCGTGTTCGCAGCACGGGGCGTCGTTCCAGCGGAAATCCCGCATCCACTTGCGTATGCGGCGGCGCGGAGGCTGCCCGACCTCGCGACCCTCGTGAAGGACTATCCCGACGACTATGCCGGCATCGATGTGCGCGGGAAGATCGTCTTGCTCGTTCGTTTCATGGGCGTCGACACCGGAACCCGCGGAGTGGTTGAGGGTTTCTCCGTCGGGACCGCCGTCAATGATGCGATCAAGCGCGGCGCGACGGGAGTCATCGTGGTTGATCCGGTCGTCGGAAATCCAGGTTCGTCCCCTGATCCACGCTCGTTGCTGGCTCTGAACGCGTACGTTCAGATCGAGCAGCTCTTCCCTCCACTGACCGCTTCGGGCGTGCCGGTGGTCGTCGTCGATCGAGACGTGGCCCAGAGACTTGTCGGGTCGCTCGGCATCGACGTCGATCCACTCCTGGGCTTGGATGCCGCCGGAAAGAAATGGGACCGGTCGTTCTCACGCGATCTCGGTGTCAGCGCCCGGATCGCGGTTCCGCTTCGCGAAGAGGTGACCTCGGTGACGAGCACCGTCGCGGAGGTGCCTGGTTTCTCGGCCGAGACGGGCCGCGTCGTCGTCTGGGCCGAGCACAAACTCGGTACGACGAGAACCGAAGCGAACCGGCGCGACGTGCTCGCGTCCCTGGCTCGGTTCGCGTCGGCGAGGCGCGCTCCGTTCATCTTCGTGGACTTCGATCTGCGCGCGGACGCGCGAGCCGTTCGCGATTTTTTGCAGAGTCGTCGCGTCCTGGTCCTGATCGTCCTCGACCAGCTCGATGGCAGCGTGCTCTATTTCACGACGGCGAACGGTGATCTCATTCCGGCCTTCGATCTCTACGCCGAGAAGGCCGGCGCATCTCACGACACCACTCGAAAGACTTTCACCGTCAGCCAGGTCGGCTCGCCGATCCCCGATTTGAAGACGGTCGTGATCGGCAGCAGCGGCACGGGGCCGGACGCGCGCGGCAACGCGGCGGCGCTGGTCGGCTACCTCGCCGGCCGGCTCGTTCTCGGCGCACCGGAGCTCGGCCGATGAACCCAACGGTGGTGCGCCTGCTGCGCGTGCCTTTGACGATCGCGATGATCTGGGCGGTACTCGCCGTGGCCGTGCCTCCGCTCATGGCTTTACGGTCAGCCGTTCCTCGCGCTCTTCGTCGACTCGGCTTTCCGAAGCCTCGCGCTCCTCGTGGGCGCGGCGGTGCTGGCCCTCGTGATCGGAACTCTGCTCGGCGTCGCTGCGGCGCTCTGGCGGCGGCGGGCGATCGCGGGCGGCATCATCGTCGGCGGCACCACGATGCTGGCCGCGGTCCCTGCGTTCTTCGTCGCGTACTTCCTGCAGATCGTGGTGATCACGATCGGGGCGTCGGCGACGAGCAGGGATCGACTCCTCCCGGTCTACGGCTTCGGGTACGACGAGCACCTCGTCCTTCCGCTCCTTTCGATCTCGCTCCCGGCCATCGCGTTCACCGCTCAGCTCACGGCGACGCGGATGATCGACGTCCTGAGCTCCGACTTCATCACCGCCGCGCAAGCGAAGGGTCTCCGCATGCGCTGGATCCTCGCCATACACGTGCTGCCCCACGTTCGGCCGGCGGTTATCGAGGCGCTCGGCAGCGGACTCCGTGTCTCGGTGGCGAGCCTCCCGATCGTCGAGTACCTCTTCCAGTGGCGCGGGATCGGCCAGCTCGCGCTCGAAGCCGTCGGGATCCACGACGCCAACGGTTTCATCTTCAGCGCGGTCGTCCTTGCGAGCCTCTTCGCATCGCTCTCCGCGTTGGCCGACCTGTCTCGGCCCCGCGCGCTATTTCGTTTCAGTTAGCGTCCGTCCGCGTCAACCCCCGGGCCACTCGCACGATATCTGCGATCCGCTTCGCGCGCGTCGATGGCCTCTTCGCCGTCACCAGAGTGCGCAGATGTTCCTTCCTCCGGCCGGGCGTGAGCGCGCCGAACTTGCGCATGCCCGCACCGCCCAGCGCCCTTCGCAGATCGTCGGGGACCTCGAGGGCCTCCACGCTGTCGAGGAGCGTCCAGGACCCGTCGCGCTTCGCGGCGGTGATCTTCGCGAGCCCTGCCGCCTCCATTCGCCCGTTCTTGAGAAGACGCGCGATCCGCTCCTTGTTCGTGCGCGACCATCCGCTGCCGTAAGCGAGCCGGGTCTTCCCGGTGGCGGCCTTGTACATCACGAGCCAGACGCCCTGGGTTTTGTCGTGATGGTCGCGGAGCCAGCGGCGCCACTCGGCTGCCGTCTTCGGGTGGATACGCGGGTAATTCGCTGCGCTCATTGTCGGGCTGGGGAGGGTGGATTCGAACCACCGATTACCTGATCCAGAGTTTCCGAACGCACTAACGCTCCTAGAACTTCTGAGCGCGAATAGGCCCGGCGAGCGCTCCCGGACCGACAGTACTTAGTTAGTCCAATCAAGCGCGTTATCGTGCGCGAACATTCGCTGACTATCGGACGCGCCGGCGTCACACGACCAATGATGGAGGACGGAGATGCGCTCAGTGCTGGCGGCGTTTGCGGCGGTTTGGTTCCTCGACAACGCACTAACGTTCATTCCCCAAGGCTCTGCGCTGATTCTCAACCCGGCCCAGCGTGGTGGAATTGACGGGGATCCTGGGGCTGTAGCTGTAACTTGGGCAGCTCGGACTCTGTTCGCCGGATTGGTTTTGTTATCACTCGCTGTCGTTGAGTGGGAGACGATCTTCGCAGCTCTCTCGCGGAGACAGTCTTCGTCGTCGGTCGCGGAATCCGGCAACTAACTTGGATTTCAGGCAGCGCGTACGACGCGTTCGTGTAAGGTCGGGGGCCTTCCAACCATGACGAGCAGCGAGACGCCTCACTCGGCGAGGATCGGGCGCAAGGCCTCGAACCAGCGTTCGATCTCGGCGAGCTCGATGGAAACCCACTCGGCGCCTTCGTGCAGCCACGCCATGGCGGCCCAGGACACCCGGTTGGCGAAGCGTGCGTACTCCGCAGTCTCGAACAGCACGTTGAGCTCGTGTTCCGAAGGGAGTTGCAGACCGGCCCGGCATAACGTGTCTCGGTAGCGATCGAGGATCCACGGCCGCTCGGCCGCGGGAAACCTCATCAGGAAGGTCGAAAGATCGTAGGCGAGCGGTCCCACGCCGACGTGATCCCAGTCGATGAGCTGGACGTGTACGGCGCCCGCGGAAACCGTCGCGAATGCGTTGTGTCGCCAGAGATCGCCGTGCAGGATCGTGTCCGGTCCGCCCGCGTCCTTGAGCACTTGCGCCCTGTTCGGCATATCGACCGCCAGCGGATACATCCGCCGGAGGAGACGATCGCCGAGCGACCGAAGCTCGCCTGGCGTCTCTTCGCCGCCGAGTCGCTCGAGCCCACGAATGGCATCGCCGAGGTTCCCCGCGAAGAACGCGAGGCCAAGGTCCTTGCCGTGCTGGCGGACCTCCGGGAGCAATGCGTGTCCGGCGCCCCGCCCGTGCAGCTCGGCGATGAGGTCCGTCGTCGCGCCGACGCGAGGACGGTCAGACTGGCGCTCCAGCGTGTCCAGGCCGAGATCCTCGTAGATCTGCCAGAACCAGCGACCCTGCCGATCCGCGACGGTGGCAAGCAGAGCGGCAC
>VBEU01000227.1 GCA_005883775.1 Chloroflexota bacterium
GAACGTGACCATCGCGAGCCAGACCGCGAGTGGCCCGCCGCCATGCCCGATCTGCCTCGCGCGAGGGACGCGGATAGCGACACCCGCGGGCGATGTCGCGGTCGAGATCCTCAAGGTCGGTGATGTCGTGTGGACCACGGACGTCGCGGGCACGCGGGTCGCTCTACCGCTCGTAGAGATCGGAACCACGGCGGTCCCCGCAACGCATCGCGTCGTGCACCTAGTGCTCGCTGATGGCCGTACCGTCAACGTGTCCCCGGGACATCCCACCGCGGACGGTCGGACGGTGGGCAAGCTCGTTCCGGGTGATCGCTACGACGGCGCGGTCGTCATAGGTGTTGAGCTCATTCCCTACGCGGGCGGCGCCACGTTCGACGTACTACCTGCCGGGGCGACCGGTGCCTACTGGGCGAACGGCGTGCTCTTAGGAAGCACCCTTCGTTAGTCCCTCAATGGGACGCCTGGCGAGCCTCGCCTTCGGGTTTTGCGCAATCGTCGCGTGCACCGGCCCGACCTTCACCAACCTTACCGCCTCGCTCGATGCATGCCGCTCCGAGCCTGGCATGTCGTGGCAAAGCCTGCCACCGATGGTCGATAGGGCTGCTCTCATTGCGAGAGGGACGGTCGTGCGCCTCGGCTCGATCGACATCGCGGGGACTCCAGTGCGGACGATCGCGCTGCGGCCGGCCGAGGTCGTCAAGGGAACGGCCGGCGCAGAGATCACCATCATCGAATATCGCTGCCACTTCTTTGACGTCCGCGAGGGCGACGAGTGGATCGCCTTCCTCTCGCCGTACGCGACAAGCTTCTCGCCCCCATACGTGCCCGTGCAGACCACGGCGGTCGCGGGCGCGTACGTGACACTCGGCGGGCCCGAGTCGACCTTCGCCGTTCGCGGCGGCACGGTCGCAAAGACGGGCTCACTCGACGAGATGCCCGCGCAGGTCATGAAAGCCTACGAGGGAAAACCGGCCGCGGAACTGCTCAGGGACATTCGCGCGATCCGTCCCGTGGATGGCGACGTTCGTGACCTCTTCGCTCGCTTTGGATGGGCGCCGCGCGCCACCTTGTACGTTGGCGAGCTGACACTGCCGTCGGCGATCGGTTTTCAGAACGTAGGAATGCTGGCGCCAGGAACGCCGACGAAGGTTCTCCACAATTTCGATGAATTCGCGAACGTCTCGGCAGAGGCGGGCCTCGACTTTCGACCATACGCCGGCAGGCCGAGTGAGCTCATTCAGATCGTGCTCGAACGCGACTGGGACGGAGCTGGCCGCTTCCCGCCACTGGGCCACGCGGTGCTCGTCGATCGGCACATCGTCGATCGCTACCCGCAGGGCGTGAACATGACGCGCGACCACGGCCTCGCTGCCACGAGCAGCCTCGCGGTGAAGACGCCGACCCTCGGCGGAGGCCAGACGCAGGATCGCGCGCTGATCCTGCCGATCGTCGAGGCGCTCGACGTGACCCTGCCGACACAGCCGGTCCCGGTGCTGAGCGGCGGTCAGCCGATGGTCGTCCTGATCTGGGCCGAGGATCGCTATTTCACTCTCGAGTACTGGGCGGATCTGGACCTGCTCGTGAATCGCAATTTCGGATACGCGGTGCACCCCCCGCGCCGCGCGATCCAGCTACTCGAGGCGATCCGCTAGACCCCGAGCTCCCTCGTGAGGAAATCCAGGATCCGCCCGTACGCATCCTCTGCGTTAGCGCGCTTCGTGAACCCGTGGCCCTCATCTGGATAGACCACGTACTCGACGCGGCGGCCGAGCGCACGAAGGCGCTCGACGACCTGATCGGATTCCTCCTTCGGGACACGCGGGTCGTTCTCGCCTTGGAGAATCAGCATCGGGCAGCGCACGTTGTCGATGTGTGTGATCGGCGATCGCTCGACGAGCTTCGCGCGGTCGTGCTCGAGATCACCGATCCATCGTGCCAGGAAGCGACGCCAGTTCGGCTGCGCGTTCTCGATCATGGTCACAAGGTTCGCGACGCCGAAAACGTCGACGGCACACCGCCACACGGCGGGTATTTGGGTCACGCAGAGGAGCGTCGCGAACCCGCCATACGAGCCGCCATAGACGGCGAGGCGCGAGCGGTCGAAGTCCTTCTGTTTGGTCATCCAGTCGGTCACGGCGCGCAGGTCTCGGAGATCGATCCCGCCCCAATCTTTATGGATCGCGGCCTGCCACTTCCGTCCGTAGCCGGTCGAGCCGTGGATGTTCGGCACGACGAGCGCGATCCCGCGATGGATCAGTGCCGCGAGATGCGTCAGGTGCGCACCGAAAGCCGGACGCGACTGGCCTTCGGGCCCGCCATGCGGATAGAGAATCGCAGGTGTCGCTCCGCGGGCGCCGCGCGGGCGGTACACGAAGCATGGGATCTCGCCGTCGGCGCCGGGGATGCGGATGAGCTCAGGCTCGACAAGCTCACCCTTCGGGACCGCGAACGTCGAGCCGAGCGCGATGCGCGCGTCGCCGGTCGCGGTGTCGAGCGTCCAGACCTGCCATGGCTCGGTCGGAGACAGCCGCGTGAACGGCAAGGTCGAATACCCGTCCTCATTCACCGACCAGATCTGCGTTCGACCGTCGGCGGACGATGCCGCGAGCTCGACATCCCAGTCCGGACGATCGATCGTCTCGTACGCGCCCGTCCCAACGTCGAGCGCGCCGAGCCAGAGGTGATTGCTATCTTCGTCGGTGATCACGACCGCGCGTCCGTCGGCGAGCCATCCCGCTGGAATGTGCGAGTCGTCCTCCGCATGCCGGGTGATCTCGCGTGCGTCACCACCACGCGGATCCACCACGAAAAGACTCTGCGTCGTGTTATCGAAGACCCGCATCACCAGGAGCCGGGCGCCGTTGGGCGACCAGCCGCCGACGACGTGCCAGAACGCCCCGGTCAGTAGTGGCCGCTCGCTCCGGGTCGCGAGGTCGGCGATGACGACGTCCATGTCCGTCGACGCTCGGGCATTACTCGAGAACGCGACGAAGGCGCCATCCGGCGAAGCGGCATTCCACGAGAGCAGTCGCTGGACGCGGCCGGCAGGGTCGGTCGAGAGCGGAAGGGTCGGTCCGTCTGGATGTCGCACGTGAAGCTGATGGAGCTCGGTGCCGCCGCGGTCGGCCGCCGCGATGAGCTCGCCGTTCGCGCTCCAGCAGAGACTTCTCACGGCGTGAGCCTCGAGCGTGATCGCGCGCTGTGGTTTCCCTCCGGTGGCCGGCAGCGTCCACGCCTCGTACGTGCCCGGGCCTTGATCGGAAATCACCGCGAGCGTCTGGGCGTCCGGCGAAACAGCAAGCGCGGAGCGACAGGCGAACCGACGGGTCGTGTGGGGAACACTTGCCAGGCGCTCGCGGGGATGGAAGTCCGATAGGGGACGATTCGCCACGATCAGGCGATCCTATTCCGGTCTGAAGATGTCTTCGATGCGCGTGCCAAACAGGGCCGCGATCCGAAACGCGAGAGGCAGACTGGGGTCGTACTTTTCGTTCTCAAGCGCGTTCACCGTCTGACGCGAGACCTCAAGTCGGTCGGCGAGCTCGCCTTGCGACCAGTCGCGTTCCGCGCGCAGAACGCGAAGGCGGTTCTTCATCGGTAGCGGTAGTACGCGATCGCGCCGCCGATGCTCCAGAGCGCGATCATCAACGGGAACACCCAGATGTAGCTGAGCTGCGGGAAGCCCGCGTTCTCGAGAAAGCCGTACGCGAAGGTGAGCATTCCCGCGGCTCCGAACCCGAAGGCAAGAGCTTCGAGTTGGATCCGCTGTCCGAGCTCGTCCATGCGCGACACGAACCTCAAGTAAGCGAACAGCGCAAATGTCGCCGGAATAACCGGCGCCAGAGCGACGAGCGTCTTGATC
>VBEU01000107.1 GCA_005883775.1 Chloroflexota bacterium
GGGGCGAGTCCTCGGTCCAAAGTCCGTTCGACTGGGCGGGCTCGCCCTTCCAACCGAAGTACTCGATCGACCGGATGTCGCTCGACCGGACCTGCTGGATACGGAGCGCGTTCCCCTCGCGCGCGAGCGTCTCGAAGACGGTGACCTCGTAGATCGACTGGCGATACGAGTACTGAAGCGGCTCGGTGCGATCGAGCGCACGCACGAACTCGGTCGTCCCGTCGCTCACGGTCAGGACGGGCACGGGAGTGGCAAGCGCCACCCCCGCACCCGTTACGACCGCCGCGACGAGCGCGACGAGAGCGCTACTCCGTCCCGGCGAAGCCGGGCGCAGCAGGACGGTCACCCTTCGACTTCGGTCTGCGCAGCGCCGCCGCCCTTACGCGCGCCGGGGTGGTAGTCGATCGGCGAGCCGACCACCGCGGACTCCAGCACGAGATCGTTCGCGGCGGCGTGGACCTTCACCAGATCGGCTTTGTTGTCGAACATCGTCGCGAGGATCGCTTGTGCGAGCGCCGGGTCGAAGCTCGACGGCACGACCAGAAGATTGGCGACTCCCGATACGGTCACGTCGGCGGCTGTGTTGTAGGTGTTCTTGGGGATCTTGATGGGGAAGTAGAAATTCCCGTACTTCGTCGACATCTTTTGGATGCTGTCCGTGAGGTCAAGCATCTTGATCTTCGTACCGGTCGCGAGGTCAAGCACCGCCGGGACCGGCAGGCCTCCGGAGAAGAAGAAGGCGTCGATCTTGCCGTCACGGAGCGCGTTCGCGGAATCCTGGGCGCCCAGTCTCTCGCGAGAGATGTCGCTCGCGGGGTCCATCCCGTAGGCCTCGAGGGTGCGGTTCGCGATGATCTCGGTACCGCTGCCGGCCGATCCCATCGACACGCGCTTTCCCTTGAGGTCGGTCACCGTATTGATGCCGCCGGCCTCCTTCACGACGAGGTGCGTCAGGTTTGAGTAGAGGACCGCCAGCACCTTGGCATCGGCGGGCTTCTCCGGCGCCGCGAACGACCCTTTGCCGTTCACCGCGTCGAACGCTGTGTCGGCGAGCGTGAACGCGATGTCGGCCTTGCCGTCACGGATCAGCTTCATGTTGTCGACCGAGGCGGTGGTGGACTGCGCGCTCGCGGCGGTGCCGAGCTTCCGGTTCAAGAGGTCGGCCAGCCCCGCTCCGTACACGATGTAGACGGCGCCGGTGCCGCCGGTGACGATATTGAGCGTCTTCCCCGTGAAGTTCGGCGTCCCGGTCGCCGATGGGGTCGGCGTCGACGCGGCACGCGGCGCGCTGCACGCGGCGGCGACGACGAAAGCGGCAACGAGCGGGGCCACGAAGCGAATGGCGTTTCGCATGTGCACCTCCCCAGCGCTAGGAGCGGCAGTCTAGGACGTTCGGGGTCGCTGCAGCCGCAACGAGCGCCGTGTCTCGGCAGCCATCATGCGGCGGCGCTCCTCGTCGGTCTCGGCGAGGAGCGGTGGAAGGGAGACTGGACGTCCGTGCTCGTCGGTCGCGACGAACACGAGGTACGCCGAGGCGACATGGACCACGTTCCCGGTGAGCATGTCCTCCGCTTCCACGCGCACCCCGACCTCCATGCTCGTGCGCCCGACGTGGTTGACCGAAGCCTTGGCGGTCACGAGGTGTCCGACGTAGACCGGGGCGAGGAACGAGAGCTGATCGATGCGCGCCGTGACCACGCGGGCGCGAGCATGCCTGGTCGCGGCAGCCCCGGCCACCGCGTCGATGAGCTTCATGACCTCGCCGCCGTGGACGTTCCCGTACGGGTTGGCGTCCGACGGCAGCATGGTGCGCGACATCACCGTCTTCGAGCCGGCAACGGTCTTCGCATCCGCGGGCACCGCGCGATTCTGTCATCCGCGCCCTATTAGCATCGCCCGGTGACCGTTCTCTCCCGCGAAGAGCTTCGCGCCGCGATGGCCGCGACGCCGCCGCTCGTCGAGGACGCCGATATCCACCTGCAGGTGCAGCCGAACGGAGTCGATCTGCGTGTCGAGCGCGTGCAACGGCTCACGTCTCCGGGACTGCTCGGCGCGGCCGACAACGTCCGCGAGCCGGCGGCGCGCGAGGACGTGGAGGCCGACAAAGATGGCTGGTGGGATCTCCACCGAGGCGCGTACGTCATCACGTACCGGGAGAAGGTGAACCTGCCGACCGACCTCATGGCCCTCTCTCGGCCACGATCGAGCCTGCTCCGCTCCGGTGTCGCGATCCACGGCGCGGTCTGGGACGCGGGCTATTCCGGGCGCGGCGAGGGTCTCATGGCGGTGCTCAACTCGCGCGGCTATCGGCTGCAGCGTGGCGCGCGCGTGGCGCAGCTTGTGTTCTTCCGGCTCTCGAGCGCTACGGCAGAGGGATACAAAGGTAGGTACCACGGCGAGAACGCCTGATGGCATTTGACCCGCGCGAGCTTGCCGCGCCCACCGTCCTGGGGCCGCCGACGGGCGCTCGAGTCGAGCGCGATCTGGTCTACCGGACGGACGGCAAACGCGTGCTCAAGCTCGACGTTTACCGGCCGTCTTCCGAAGGGCCGCCGGTCCCCGTGGTGTTCCTGGTCAACGGCGACGCACCTGAAGAGATCATCGCGACCGCCAAGGACTGGGGTGTCTATCGCTCGTACGGGCAGCATCTCGCAGCCCGCGGTCTCGTCGGCGTTCCGTTCAATCACCGCTCGACGAACCGCATGGAGCCCACCGAAGCCGCGAACGACGTTCGCGCCGCGATCTCATTTGTCCGAGGCCGCGCTGAAGATCTCGCGGTCGACGCTGATCGGGTCGGCGTCTGGGTCTTCTCGGCGGGAGGACCCTTCGGCCTTGCGCCGCTCCTCCAAGAGCCGCCCGATTGGCTTCGATGCGCGGCCGGCTTCTACACGGTGTGGGATCTGGCGCCGTACCGGGGGCACGTTGCTTCGGCGACCGACGATTACATCCGCAGATGGTCCTGTCTCACCGCACTCGAGACGGGAACGCTGAACCTCCCTCCGCTTCTTCTCGTCCGCGCCGGCCGCGACAGTCCGGCGCTGCTCGAGGGCACGGATACCTTCGTACGCAGAGCTCGGGAGCGAGGGGTCGATCTCACCGTGCTCGATCATCCGACCGGCCAGCATGGCTTCGACACGGTTGACAACGACGACCGCTCGCGCGAGATCATCGGAGCTGCACTCGATTTCTTTGTCCGCCACCTGAGCAGATAGGCCCGCGCTACCCGCGGTTCTCTAGGCTGTGTCAGCGTGACCGGTCCGACATGACCCTCTACCGTCGCGGGCACTCGGCGCAGAAACCGACCAAATCATGACCGCGCGGCGGCTCGTCTGGTCCGCGGGCGTCGTCGTCGCGGTCCTGGCGCTCGGCGCCGCGGTGGTCGTCGCGAGCGCGCTACCCGCCGGGTATGACTTCCGCGCGTACTGGCTCGCGGGCCAGCATTTGCTGAACGGCTCGCCGCTTTACCCGGGACCCGACACGATCCTCGGTCTCCCCGATGAGTTCCGGTATCTACCGATCGTCGCGATCCTCTTCGTACCGTTCGCGCTTCTGCCGTACTCAGTGGCGCTTGCGATCTGGATCGTGCTGCAGGTCGCGACCGCTGCGGCCGTGGGCGTCGCGCTCATCCGCCGGCTCCCGCCGCTGTGGCGGCCGTGGGCGACCGCGGGTTACGTCTTCTTCCTCGGCCTCGTCCTCGAGGTCACGCTCGGCAACGTGAATCTCCTCTCGCTCGGCCTCGCGCTCGCGGCGTGGCGCTTCCGCGATCGCGCGCTCCCTGCGGGCCTCCTCCTCGCGGCGGCCGTAGGACTCAAGTTCCTGCCGCTCACGCTGCTGCTCTTTTATGTCGCATCAGGCCGGTGGCGCCCCGTGCTGACCGGAGGGTTGATCGGGATCGCAGCTCTCGCCGCCGGTGCGCTCGCGATGCCCGATCGCACCGCGGAGTACGTGCGCTTCGCGCCGCGACTGCTCGAGCAGGACTGGGTCTACGCGCACATCGCGCGACCGGGACCGCCGGAGCTCGCCGCCTTCTTCTGGTCGGATTGGTTCCCGCTCGCGCTCGCTATCGGTGCCGTGCTGGTGGCGATCGCGGCGGGCATCGCCGCGCGCCGCGAGCGCTCGAACGAGAACGCGTGGCACGCCCTCACCCTGGCGACGGCGGGATACCTCGCGCCGTTCGGTTATTTCTGGACGACGTTCCTCATCCTCTCGCTGCCTCTCGCGGCCGAGACGCTGCGTCGCGCCGCGGCCCGACCTGCGGGCGAGCGTGCGCCTATCGTCGCGCTCGTTGTGATCGCTTGGGTCCTCATGGAACCGCAGCAGACCGGAACGCTCGTCCCGATCCTCCTGCATTTCCTCGGGGTAGCTCTGCTCTTTGTGCTCGCGATCGTGACGCTGTTGCGTCCGGCCCCCTCGACAGCTGCGATCAGGCTACCCAGTACCACAGCGCGTACATCGCAGTGAAGACCACGCTGATCGCGGCACCGACGGCGACGTAGGCGCGCCCCGTCCAGCCACGCGCGACGAGCGCGAGCACGATGAACGCCGGGAAGACCGCGAGGTAATACCGCGGCGACGACGTGAGCGAGCCCGTCGCGACCGAGATCAGGAAGACGACCGTCGCGTAGGCGGCGAGGCTCGGCCGCAGAAACCGCCACGAGAAGAGGACCAGCGCGCCCATGAAAAGGGTGAAGCCGAGGACGAAGTACGGGAATCCATAGACCTTGGGGTCGAAGAGATCGGTGAACGCCGCGAAGGGCAAGGACGGCCCCACCCCCCAGTTCGCCTCGGCCGTCAGGATCGCCTTCGGATCGCCGGTGACCCGCCACAGCACGACGAGCCAGGCGACGAGCGCGACCGCCGCCGGCGCGGCCGTCGCGACCGCGGCTCGCGGACCCGACCGCCGGTACGCCTCGATCGCGATCGGGAGCGCGACTGCGGCGCCGATGAACGGTCTCGTCAGCGCGGCCAGCACACCCAGAACCGCGGCCGGCAGCCACTCGCCTCGCCGCGCGTGAAAGACCGCGCCGATCGAGAGTGCGATAAGCAGCGACTCGGGGTACACGACCGCGAGGAACACGCTCGTCGGGAAGACCAGGAGATAGAGCGCCGCGCGGGTCCCGGCCGCAGCCTCGTGATCGATCCCGACCAGGCTCGCGAGATAGACCAGCGCGACGAGGAGCGCAAGGTTCGAGATCAGCACGCCCGCGAGGAGATAGGCGTCGCTGCTGCCGCCGAAAAGCGTCGCCAGGACACGGATGAGGAGTGGATAGAGGGGGAAGTAGGCGTTATTCGCAGGCACCGCTCCGTAGCCGTCGTGCGCGATGTCGACGTAGGCTTTCGCGTCCCACCGTGTCGCCGCGTCGAGAAGCGGATTGGTCGATGGGTGGCACACGTCGGGACACGTCGTCGGGGTAGAGAAGAGTGAGACCGAAACGAGCGCGACGACCGCGGTGAGGATGCGCGTCAGGACGAACGGCGCGAGGACAGCGCGGACGGCCGACACCGCCGCGATGCTAGGTGCTCGGGAGGTCGATCCCGTTCCGTCGCGCGAATTCGATCGCGTCCGGATACCCCGCGTCGGCGTGCCGCATCACGCCGGTCCCGGGATCCGTCGTTAGCACGCGCTGCAGCTTCTCGCGCCCGAGCGGCGTCCCATCCGCGACGACGACCATGCCGGCGTGTATCGAGTTGCCTATGCCCACACCGCCGCCGTGATGGACGGAGACCCACGTTGCGCCGGAGGACGCGTTCACGAGCGCGTTCAGGATCGGCCAGTCGGCGATGGCGTCGCTGCCGTCGCGCATGTCCTCGGTTTCGCGGAAGGGCGACGCGACCGACCCCGAGTCGAGGTGGTCGCGGCCGATCACGATCGGTGCTTTGAGCTCTCCTTTTGCGACGAGGTCGTCGATCCGCTCGCCGAACGTGGCGCGTTCGCCGTACCCGAGCCAGCAGACCCGCGCCGGGAGTCCCTGGAAGGGCACGCGATCTCGCGCAAGCCGTAGCCACCGCGCGAGCGTGCGGTCCTCGGGGAAAAGGTCGAGCACGAGGTCGTCGGTCCGGTGGATGTCGGCGGGATCGCCGGAGAGGGCGACCCATCGGAATGGCCCGCGTCCCTCCGAGAACAGCGGTCGGATGTACGACGTGGCGCGCGATCGAGGCCCTCGAGCGACGAACATAATCCTCGGGATCGTCGCGCCGGAGCGCGTCGGGGTCGGCGACGCCGGCCGGGACGTAGCCGTCGAGTGGATCGTGCGCGCTCGTTTGGTCGGTCACGACATCGACGTGGACGCCCCGATGCACGAGCTCCGGCAGGACGTCTGCGGCGTTCGCCACAAGTCCGACGGACCGTGCCGCGCGCTCGCGCCGATAGCGCTCGATTCGCGCGAGCGCTTCGTCGAGCGACGGAGCGATCTCGTCGAGAAAGCCTTGCGCCTTGCGGCGCTCGGCCCGCGCTGGATCGACCTCGACCACGAGCGCGACGCCGTCGTTCATTGCGACGGCCATCGGCTGCGCGCCGCCCATGCCTCCGAGCCCCGCCGTGACAACGAGGCGGCCAGCAAGTGACCCGTCGAAGTGCGTTCGCGCGACCGCCGCGAACGTCTCGTACGTGCCCTGCAGGATCCCCTGCGTGCCGATGTAGATCCACGATCCGGCGGTCATCTGCCCGTACATCGTCAGACCGGCATCCTCGAGCCGACGGAATTCGTCCCACGTCGCCCAGCGCGGGACGATCAGCGCGTTCGCGATGAGCACGCGCGGCGCCCATTCATGCGTGCGGAAGACGCCCACTGGTTTGCCGGACTGGACCAGCAGGGTTTCGTCGCTCTTCAAGCGCGCGAGCGTTTGGAGGATGCGGTCGAACGCGGCCCACGAGCGCGCCGCGCGGCCCGTGCCGCCGTACACGATGAGATCTTCCGGGCGCTCGGCGACGTCGGGGTCGAGGTTGTTCTGGATCATGCGGAATGCGGCCTCCTGCGGCCAGGCGAGGCAGTGCAGTGAGGTGCCCCGTGGCGCTCGAACGACCCGTGTCGTGACCGTCATCGTTTCAATTGTCCATCGTTCGCGCCGGCCCGCATGCGGATATGCGGGCCCGCAGGAAGTCCTTCATATGCTCCGACCCGTGGAGCCTGAAGGCGAGTCTTTCTTCGAATTCACCGCGCACGTCCTTCGCTGGGAAGAAGCCTTTCGTGCGCTGGCGGTCCGCCGCACAGGTCCGCTTCTACTTCGGGCTGGTGTTCCTGAAATGGTCGCGCGCTCGCCCGAGCCGGTGCAGGACCGCGCGACAGCGTTCTTGCTTGCGGTGAAGGATGTTCCGCTCGAAGCTGGCGGCGAGGAGAAGTACCGCGCTGCCGTCGACTCCCTGCTTCGCGGAACGTTCGAGGAACTCAAAATAGCTGTCGGTCCCGTTGTGACGGAGCAGCTCCGAGCGTGGTTGATGCGAAGCTTTGTCGACCATGACGAGAGGATGCGGCTGTGGATTTGGAGCATTCTGCTTCCACGCTTGGCAGGAGCCTACGGCCATAGCGCCAAGACCCCGCCGCCCTTGCCGACCGCAAGGATGCAGCAGTTCAACGACATCGTGCGTTCGTACTTCAGCCCGGAAATCAGGCAGGAAGATGACGACTTAGCCGAGCGCGCGCGCCGTGAGCCGCTCAGTCTCTTGGAGCAGGAGCTAGTACCTGCCCGGATCACCGATTCAGTGGATTCCGACGATCCAGATGACGGCGTTTGGCCTGATGAGCTCAGTTCGCTTAGGGAGGCGACACGCATCGAACGCGCCCGGAGGGCATGGGACGAGGTCGAGAAGATCTTCACGCCTCGCGAACGCACGATGCTTGTCGCCTGGGCTCGTCAGGAAGGCGCGCTTCGGAAGATGCCTCTTCACCTGATCGCCACACGATCGATCGAGAAATAGCCGCGCCGGCTCTACCGGCGGAATACGCGATACGGGCCGACCTGCGCGACAAGGCTGGCGTGCTCCGTTAGGGCGGCGATGAGACCCTGCTCGAGCGCCGGCTCCTCAACGAGCTGAAGCCGATCCTTCACGAGGACCCACCGCAGACCGATCTCGTCCGCGATTCGGGCGACCTCCGCCGGCGAATAGGGGTTCGCGACGTCGTAGTAGTAGACGCTCGGCATGCGCGGGCGGCGGCCGAGCGCGAAGAATGCCGGATCCTCTCCGGGTAGGAACACCGTCGCGTCCTCCGCTGGCACGTTGTCGCGTGTCCAGGTGAGGATCGCGTCAAGGTCACCGATGTACGGTCCCGGCGCGGACAGCCCCGCGAGCGAGGGAAACTCGGATCGAAC
>VBEU01000108.1 GCA_005883775.1 Chloroflexota bacterium
GACATGCCGTTCGTCTCACCCGACACGGTTCGCGCGGTGATCGCGGCGTACGAACGCAAGCCCGCGATCGTCTCGCCTCGCTATCGCGGAAAGCGAGGCCATCCGGTGGCCCTGCCGGCGGCGCTGCGCGACGAGATACGCGCGGCCACCTCCCGCGCGACCCTTCATGACGTGATCCATGCGCACGAAGAGATGCGGATGGACGTCGACGTCGACGATCCGGGAGTCATCAGAGATGTCGATCGGCAAGAGGACCTCGACGGCTGAATGGCCGCGGTCCGAGGGCCTCCCGTGCTCGCGGGTCCCTCCCTCGGCCACGTAGGGCCTCGGGTCCCGCTGCGCGCGTGAGGCCCCCGTCCCGCGCCCCGCGCAGCCCTCGATCGACGTCGTTTCTTAAGAGAATTGGGGAAGGCGGATACTGATTCCATGCGAGAAATCTTCGCTCGGATGGCAGAGCTTGAGCGTGAGGGACGGCGGTTCGCCGTCGCGACGGTGGTTCGCACGACCGGGAGCACTCCTCAGGTCGTCGGCGCGAAGCTCCTTGTCGACGACCTCGGACGGCTCGTGGGAACGCTCGGCGGCGGATGCGTCGAGGGCGACGCGTTCGTCGAAGCGAAGCACGTCATCGAGACCGGTGAGCCCTCACTGCGCGAGTACGAGCTCACCGAGGACCTCGCCTGGGATACCGGCCTCGTCTGCGGCGGCACGATGTGGATCTCGATCGAGCCGGGCGAGCGCGTGCTGCGTTTCGCCGGACGCGATCTGCTCGGCGATGTCCTCGCAGCGTCCGCGGGCGGCAAGCCCGTGGCGGTGGCGACGCTCATGCGCAAGCGCGGGAAGGACGTGATCGCCGCGGGCAAGCTGTTCGTGGAGACGGATGCGAAGGGGGGCGGGACGCTCGGCGACAACGCGCTCGACGCGCGGGCGCGAGCCGCGGCGATCGAAACACTCCGCCAGGGGACGGCGCGTTCCATCGTCCTGGATGAGAACACCGAGCTCCTCGTCGAACCGGTCATGTCGCGACCGCGCCTGGTCATCGCGGGCGGCGGGCACGTCGGCCTCGCGATCGCGAAGCTCGGCGTGCAGCTCGACTACGACGTCACGGTCATCGACGACCGTCCCGAGTTTGCGAACCGCGAGCGGTTCCCGGGCGTGAGCGAGGTCGTGAACATGGACATGGTCAAGGCGCTCGAGACGATGCCGATCGGATGGAACTCCTTCGTCATCGTCGCGACGCGCGGCCACAAGCTCGACTCGCATTGCCTCCGTGCGGCGGTCAAAACCGACGCGCGCTACATCGGTCTCCTCGGGAGCAAACGCAAGACGATCCTGATCGCGCAGATGCTGCGCGGCGAGGGCATTCCGGAGGAACGGATCCGTGCGGTCCATGCCCCGGTGGGACTCGATCTCGGTGGCCGTACCCCCGCGGAGATCGCGCTGTCGGTCCTCGCGGAGCTGTCTCTCGAGCGCTACGGCGGTTCGGGCCGGCCCCTCCGAATCTCGGACGAACTTTTCGAGCGGACGCTCGGCATAAAGCAACGGGAATAGCTCCGGCCGCGAAGACGTACGCCGTCGTACGCAGCGAGCGGCTCGACCTCATCCTCATGCCGATCCCGCTCCTCGATGCGCTCATCGCCGGCGACCGCGCCGCGGTCGTGCAACTTGCCGGCTATCGCATCCCGGCCGACTACCCCAACGCCGGCGCGCTCAAGCTGGTGCGCTATCGACGCGAGCAGATCGCGAACGACCCGACGTGGGCGCCCTGGTCCTTGCGTGCGATCGTGCTGCGCGAGGGCGGCGTGATGATCGGCTACGTGAATTTCCACGGGCCGCCCGGGGTCAACGACACCGCGACCCCGAACGCCGCGGAGCTTGGCTGGACGGTGTTCGCAAATCATCGGCGGAAGGGCTATGCGACCGAGACCGCGCGTGCGCTCATGAACTGGGCCGCAACCGAGCACGGCATCAGCCGATTCGTTTCATCGACGACACCGAGCAACGCACCCTCCCTGCGGGTCCACGACAAGCTCGGCTTCGTGCGAACGGGTCAGATCGTCGACGGAGAGATCATCTTCGAGCTGCGCCGTTAGCCCGGTTCGCTGATCTCGTTCACGTCCTGTGGATGCGGCGGCGTGCCTTCGGGACGGTCGCTTGCCGCCGGTGGACTGCCTCGGCGTTTCTCGGTGAGACCTTCGTCCTGCTCCTCGTCGCGCTCCTGCTCGAGCTTCTTGGCTTTATCCATGGGCCTGTCATGCGCACGGCGCGTGCCATCTCACATTGAGGAGAGCCCGCCGTTCTATCGTCGTGAGATCGGAACGGTGACCTTTGGCGAGCTTTTGGAGCGCCACGAGCGCGAGATCTTCGCCTACGCGTTGCGCCTCACCGGCAGCCGGGCGGATGCCGACGATCTCTACCAGGAGACGTTCCTCGCGGCATTTCGTGGGTGGCCCCCGCCTCGCGCCGGAAACGAGCGAGCCTGGCTCTACAAGATCGCGACGAACAAGGCGATCGATCGGGTGCGACGGGCGCGCCGCATCGTTCCGCTCGACGATCTGCGCCTCGCGGCGCCCGAACGCGATGGCGTGACCCTCTCGGATCTCGCGACTGCGGTCCGGGCGTTACCGACCGGGCAGCGCGCGGCGTTCGTCCTGCGCAAGGTCGAGGGTCGCTCCTATGCGGAGGTCGCGGACACGCTCGGCTGTAGCGAAGAGGCGGCACGCTCGCGCGTCGCAGAAGCGATGAAGAAAGTGAAGGAGGCCGTGCGATGAACGCGCTCGCGCCACTTGTCGACGAGGCCCGTGAGCATCTCCTCGCGCGCGCGAAGCGCGAAGGACTGGTCACGGTGGGCTATGACGTCATGGATTCTCCGCTCGGTCCGCTCTGGATCGCGGTCGGCCCGCGCGGTGTGGTGAACATCCATTACGGCGCGACACCCGATCCGCGCGAGCTCGCCCGGATCACGCACACCTACGGCCCCGGTGTTCTTCCGGATCGGCGGGCGTGCGATCGCGTGCTCACGGAGCTCGACCAGTACTTCGCGGGGCGCCGCCGATCGTTCGAGGTGCAAGTCGACCTCGCCTCGCTCACGCCGTTCCAGCAGCGGATCCTCGCAGCGACGGCACGCGTTCCGTACGGCGAGCTCACAACGTACAAGGTCGTCGCGCGCCAGGCCGGGAACGAGCAGGCCTCTCGCGCCGCCGGGGCGGCGCTCGGCGCGAACCCCATTCCGATCGTCGTTCCCTGCCATCGGATCGTCGCGACCGACGGCAGCCTGGGTGGCTACGCGGGAGGCCTCGCCGCGAAGCGCCGCTTGCTCGCTCTGGAGCGCGGCAAAGCGGAGGTCCCGGCCGGAGGTTGGCCGCCGTCCCGGCGCTAGCCTCTAGTGGCTGTCGATCTCTGGGGAGGCCGTTCGTCGTACCCACGAGAACGGCAAAGGGAGGCCGCACATGGCGAAGTACGCATTTCTCTTCATCGACGACGGCGTGGACTACCAAGGCTCGCCAACACCCGAGCAGCAGAAGGTCTACGCCGACATCTTCAAGTGGTTCGAAACGAACGGGCCGAAGATCACGGACGGCGGCGCGGAGCTCCAGCCGACGCGGACGGCGACGACGATCCGAACACGCGGCGACAAGCGGGTAGTGGTCGACGGCCCGTTCATCGAAGCGAAGGAATCCGTCGGCGGCTTCACCATCTTCGAGCTGCCAAGTAAGGACGAAGCCGTCGCACTCGCAAAAACCTGGCCGGGCTACGGCGTGGAGATCCGGCCGATCCGAGAGGCCTAGGAGACGAAGATGGCGACGTATGTGTTGATGTTCGTCAACGACGAGTCCTTCCGCGACCGCTCGAAGGACGAGGTCGCGGAGGTGTACGCGGACATAACGCGTTGGTCCGAGGACCTCGAGCGAAAAGGCGTCCTCAAAGGGGGCGTGGAGCTGCAGCCGACGCGGACCGCAACGACGGTGCGCCGCGTGAATGGGACGATGCGCGTGTCCGACGGACCGTTCGTCGAATCGAAGGAACACGTGGGCGGCTTTGCGATGATCGAGGTTCCCGATCTCGACGAGGCAATCCGCATCGCCAAGGCTTTCCCGGGCGGGGTCGAAGTCCGTCCGATCGTCGTGCACTGAGCGCCGAGATCACGAGCGACGCGGTGGCCGCGGTCTTTCACGAGGAGGCCGGTCGGCTCACCGCGGCGCTCACCAAGCGGCTTGGCGACTTCGACCTCGCTGAGGAATGCGTTCAAGACGCGCTCGTTTCCGCGCTCGAACACTGGCCTCGCGAAGGCATTCCGAACAATCCCGGCGCCTGGCTCATGACCACGGCGCGTCGCAAAGGCATCGACCGGCTGCGGCGGGAGAAGCGCTACCAGGAAAAGCTCGCGGAGCTGGAGGAGCCATCGATGAGTACGCCGAGCACGGCACTCCCCGACGAGCGTCTCGAGCTCATCTTCATGTGCTGCCACCCCGCGCTCGCGCGCGAGGCGCAGGTCGCCTTGACGCTGCGCTCGGTGGCCGGCCTTACGACTCCTGAGATCGCCCGCGCGTTCCTCGTGCCCGAGGCCACCGTCGCCCAACGGCTCGTCCGCGCAAAGCGGAAGATCGTCGACGCGCGGATCCCATTTCGCGTGCCCGACCGCGAGGCGCTTCCCGATCGGATGGAGGAAGTCCTCGCCGTTCTCTATCTCATGTTCAACGAGGGTTACCTCGCCACCGGGGAGCGCGGCGCGAGCGATCGCGACCTGGCGAAGGAAGCGGAATGGCTCACGTCCCTGCTCGCCGGACTCATGCCCGACGAAGCGGAGGTGCTCGGCCTGGTCGCGCTCATGCGCTTCCATCTCGCGCGAGCCGAGGCGAGGTTTGACGCGAACGGCCGGATGATCCTGCTCCGGGATCAGGACCGCACGAAGTGGGATCGTCGGCGCATCGACGAGACCTTCTCGGTCGTCGGACGGTTCCTCACGATGCGCCGTCCGGGCCCGTATCAGCTACAGGCACTCATCGCCGGCGCGCACGCCGACGCGAAGAGCTGGGAGGCGACGCGATGGCCGGACATCCTTCGGTCATACGACGCGCTCCTGGAGTTGAACGACTCGCCGGTCGTACGGCTGAATCGCGCGATCGCGCTCTGGCATGTGCGCGGCGCAGAGCAGGCGTACATCGAGCTCTTCCCGCTCGCCGAAGAGCTAGACCGCTACCACCTCTATCACGCGACCCGAGCCGAGCTGCTTCGCGCGCTCGGTCGGACCGATGACGCGCGCGCCGCGGACCTCCGCGCACTGGAGCTCACCGAGAATCCCGCTGAACGCGCGCTCCTGGTCGCCCGGCTCGGCTGATACTCTGCGCGATGGCCGCGCCGCACCGCGAGCTGAAGCGCGCCGCAGTCCCCAATGCCATGGGACATGTCGTGCTCGCCTTCGCCGAGCGCACTCTTCGGCCGAC
>VBEU01000109.1 GCA_005883775.1 Chloroflexota bacterium
GCTCTGGCGCACCGAGACCTATCTCTACGTCACGCCCGGACCGCTCCTCATCGATCGCGCGCTCGAGGGCTTCCCCTCCGAGGTGCGCGGGCTTGGCGCGCGCTGTCCTTTCTTTCGGTATGACGCTCGCGGCGGGGGCGGGTACTGGCCGGATCGAAACGAGATCTGGCTTGCGGCCGGCGTTGAGACGTACGAGGGCCTGCGCCAGGTGCGGCTCTCCGCATGCCACGAGCTGTTCCACTTCGTCTGCTGGAACCACCCGCGGTATCGCGCCGAGGA
>VBEU01000110.1 GCA_005883775.1 Chloroflexota bacterium
GGCGAGTTCGACCAGGCGCTGATCGGCGCGGATGTCGTCCGGGTCGATCCAGGCGAGGTTGAACCAGAGCGCGAGATCCACGAAGTAATCGTCCGAGAGGAGCTCGTGCCGGTCGCCGGTCGCCATCGCCAGCTGGAGCAGACGCCGGTATTCCTGATAACGGTGGATGACGTTGCCGTGATGGATCGAGAAGAACCGCCGCAGGATGTGCACGCGCTCCTCGTCAGCGAGCACCCCGTCCACTGTGCGCATCGTGAGGCGCGTGTCCTCGTCGTCGGCACCGCGCGCGTAATCCTCGAGCTGATCGCGCAAGCTCGGCACCATCGTGAAGTTCACCTTCACGCGGGGGAACTCCTGAAGGAGCCGCGCCATGTGCAGGTAATCCTTCGACGCGTGGAGGCGCACCCACGGCAGCACGAACTCGCTGGTCTGCGGGTGCTTGTAGTAGGGCTGGTGCATGTGCCAGAGGATCGCGACGGGCAGCTTTCCGTTCACGGGGCTCGACCGAGATCGTCGAGACGGCGGCGGACGCGTTCGGGCTCGATCGAGAGAAGGAGCCATCCCGCGCGCGGACCGACCGGCTTTCCGATGAAGGCGAGGTAGATAGCGGCGAACGCGTCCCGCGAGGGCTTGCCGTGCGCGTCCAGAAGGCCGACCTGCTTCGCGGCCTCGTAGAGCTGGTTCTGCATTTCGCCCGCATCGTGGACCGTCCCGATGAGCGCCCTGATCGCGGATAGGTATCGACGCTGTTCGGCGGTCAGCTCGACATCCGGGGTCCTCTCGAGGACTTCGAACTTGGCTTCGTCAGGGGCCCACCGCTCGAGCCAGGCGCGCGCGAGCTCGACACGCCTGTGCAGATCACGCAGCTCCGCATCGGTCAGGCGTGCGCCCTTGTCCTTCTCGGCCTCAGCCTCGGGCTTGATGCTGGGGATCTGGAGCCAGCTCGCGACCGTCGTGAAGCGAATGCGGAACCCCGGCGGGTCGGGCGTTGGTGAGACCTGGGAGAGGCGCCAGGTCTTCCCGAGGTCGCTCTCCTCGTCCTCGCGATACGCATCCGCGGCGCGGTCGTACTCCTTCGGCGCCGATGCCTTTGGAGCTCGCCATCTTCTTGCCGCCGAACGTGAAGAACTCGTGCTGAAGCCCCGGGGGCGGCTCCCGCTTCCACACCTCGCGGTAGATCTCGTTCGAGCGCTCGCGCGATCCACCAGCGGTGAGGAGGTCTTTGCCGCCCTCCTCATAGGTCACTCCGAAGTGATCCCACTGCGCGCACCACTGCTCGTTCCATAGGAGCTTGGCGGTCCCTCCAAATGGCGCGACGCGGCCGACATGACCACAGCCCTCGGCCCATTCCACGTAATCCCGTCTGCACTCGTACGCGACCGTCGTGCCGTCGTAGTCGGTCGCGAGCGTCGTGCCGATCCGTCCGCAGTTCTCGCAGATCACAGCGATCGGCAGCCAGCCTTCGGGATGGTCGACGTTCGCGACGCGCTTGTGGATCGCGCGGATCGTCTCGGCGTTGCGCAGGACAAGATCGATCTGTTTGTCGAGCGCCCCCGACCGGTACAGATCGCGCATCCGGTGGAACTCTGGCGTGATCCCCAGGCCGGCGAAGAGCGCGATGAAACGAGTCGCGTGGTAATCCGCGAAGTCCGTCCCGACGGACGGATCCGGGCTCGGGATCATGTAGAGCGGTTTTCCCATGTGCTCGGCCATCCCGGCCCGTTCCTTCATCGACTGCGAGTCCATCGGGTCGTAGTCGTCGATCGTGTAGACGAATCGGACGTCGAGCGCGTTCGCCTTGAATGTGCGGAAGAGCGCGTCACTGATGATCGGTCCACGAAGACCGGAGATCGGTACGGCTCCCGATGGAGTCTTTGAATCGCGCACGACGTGCGGTCGCCCAGGCTGGAGAAGCTTGACCTCCTCATCGGCCCAGAAGGCCGCCTCGTGCCCTGAGCTCAACGTACGGTGAGGATCTTCATCTCCACCGCGCCGGCCGGGACGACCAGCCGGACCGTTTCCCCTGCGCGGTGCCCCATGAGCGCTTTGCCGACCGGAGATTCGTTCGAGATCCGGCCCTCGGCCGGCGCGGCCTCCGCCGATCCGACGATGACGTACTGCTCCTTCGACCCTTCGGCCTCCACGATCACGTGGCTCCCGATCTCGACGGTCTCGTGCTTCGCCTTCTCGTCGATGATCTGAGCGTTCTTCACCATCTGCTCGAGCGTGAGGATGCGACCCTCGAGGAACGCCTGATCATTCTTTGCCTGCTCGAGCTCGGAGTTCTCGGTGAAGTCTCCGAACTCCATGGCCGCGTGGATGCGCTCGGCCACACGCTGACGGCCGGCGGCCTTCAGTTCGTCGAGCTCGGAGTGGATCTTCTTCAGACCATCCGCGGAGACGTAGACAGGCTTCTCAAGGTTGTTCATGGTGCCTCCGCTCTCTTTGCGCACGGTTTCTTCCCGTGCGGGTTTCCTTGTAATGAAAAGCGCTGAAGGCCGAAGGCCCTCAGCACTCAACCGGGCGTACTGTTCTGTGCCGGAATTGTACGACACACCTGCCTCTCCGGCGACGTTTCGCAGGCGGGTCCTCTCCTGGTACCGCGGCTCCGGCCGCGACCTTCCTTGGCGGCACACGCGCGATCCCTACCGCGTCCTCGTCAGCGAGGTAATGCTGCAGCAGACGCAGGTCGCACGGGTGCTTCCGGCCTACCGGCGGTTCCTCGATCGGTTCCCGACGCTTCGCGCCCTCTCTCGCGCGCCGCTCGGCGATGTCCTCCGCGAGTGGTCCGGGCTTGGCTACAACCGTCGCGCGCGAGACCTCCATCGCATCGCACGGCGGCACTCATCCGTGCCGCGCACCGCCGCCGAGCTCGACGACCTTCCAGGCATCGGCGCGTATACCGCGTCGGCCGTGGCGTGTTTCGCGTTCGATCAGCCGACGGCCTTCGCCGACACGAACATCCGTCGCGTTCTCGGTCGCGCGCTGCTCGGCCGCACCGCCACCGATCGCGAAGCGATCGCGCTCGACGCGCGGTTCGGGTCGAGACGCAAAGGCGCGCGGTGGCATCACGCGCTCATGGACATCGGCGCGACGATCTGTCTTGCGAAACGCCCGCGCTGCGATGCCTGTCCGCTCCGATCGCACTGCGACTACGACGGTGACGAGCGACTGTCGCGGCGCAAGCAGTCGCCGTTTGCCCTGAGCGATCGTCGCGTGCGAGGCGCGATCCTGCGCCATCTCGTCAGGTCCCCTCGCGGTGTAACGGTGGACGCGCTTCGAACGGGTATCAGCGACCCGCGGGTGGAGCGTCTCGTAGGGACACTCGCCCGCGAAGGTCTCGTGGAGGTCTCATCCGGGACGGTTCGCCTTCCGACGCGCTGATCTGAGTGGCACGATCACGCGCACGTGAATAGCTACTACGACCTCCTGGGTGTCGCGCCGAACGCGACAGAGCTCGAGATCCGCTCCGCGTACGGGCGCGACGTACTTCGTCTGCAGGACACGACCTCGGACAAGGTGGCGCAGTTTCGCGCCGCGCTGGACGGAGCCTTCGCGACACTCGTCGATCCCGTGAAGCGGTCGGCCTATGACGAGGCGCTCGCGGTCTCACGGAAGGAAGATGCAGCGGACAGCTCCGATGAGTCGGACGCCGCGTTCGGTTACGCGCTGCGCGGCGGACTCTGGTTCGCGGGCGGCGGCCTGCTCACCGCGGTGACGTACGCGTTCTCACAGGGCTCGTACCTGATCGCATGGGGACCGCTCCTTTTCGGCGGCTTCCAGCTCGTGCGCGGCCTGCTCAGGTACCTCACCGTCCCGAGCGGCGCGCGCAAGGCCGGCCAACTCGGGTTGCTCGGTGGCGTCATCGCGGTGGGCATCCTTTCGGCTGGGTTCGTCGGCGTCAGCGAGGCGATCGGAGCCCAGGAAGCCGCGCAGAATGCGAAGTGGAACGCGATGATCGATGAGAGCGTTCTGGACGTCCAACAGGCGAACGATCTCGTGATCGGCGTCGCGAACCGTCCCGGACCGTGGGATGCGACCGACAGCGCGGACATGGCGAAGGCTTCCGTGCTCTACGCGCGCATAGCCGACGCCGTCGACCGAGTTTCCGCGCCCGCGGAACTCGACTGGTACCGAACCGGAATGGTGAAGAACTTCCGCGAGGCTGCCGCGATCACTCACGATTTCTCGCTCGTCACGTCCGCCTCCCCGGCGAGCGCGGTGGCCTCGCTCGACAGCCGGTGGAACGCCTACGTCGATGAGGCCAACCGGCTCTCGGACCGCTTCGACGCGCAGCGAGGGAAGACTCCCTAGCGCGGCGCGATGTTCAGGCCGGCTCGAGCCGCAGCGTCGTGGGCAGGACGGACGGAACCAGCATCGAATCGAGCGAGCTGCCCCTCCGGTACTTCTTCCGGTATGCGTCCGATGCGCGCTTCACCGATGCGCTGTCGGCAGCCGCGATCGCGCGCACCGGGATGCGCTTGCCGCTCGCGACCAGGGCGCCTGGGCCGGCCAGAAGCTCGCGGTACCAGCGCGACGTCGGCCCGCGATAGGTCCGAATGAACACGTCGTCGCCCTCGACCACGACCCAGATCGGGACTGAATGCACGGTGCCCTTCGGCGAGCGGGTCTCGATGTCGACCTCATTCGCGCGGTCGAGCACAGCGATCGTGTCCTTTGGGAAGCTCAATCCCGCTCCGGCAGCGGTGGCCCAGCGATCGCGAGCGCGTAGCGGTCCGGCTGAAGGAAGGTCCGCGCGATCTCGACGACCTGCTCGAGCCTGACCGCGCGCAGATCGGCGGGATAGCGCTCGGCGTAATCGGGGCCGAGCTCGAAGACCTCGCCTTCGAGCAGGAGCGATGCGACCCCGGCGGGGCTCTCGCGCGCGACGTCCAGCTCGCCGACCAGCTTGTCCTGAGCGAGCTCGAGATCGTCCTCCGCGACCTTGCCATCCACGATCTTGCGCAGCTCGTCGAGCGTCGTGCTCACCGCGCGTTCGACGTTGATCGGGTTGACGCCCATACGAACGACCCACGGGGATTGGCCGCGCGAGCCGCCGATCGTGCTGAAGACGTAATACGCCAGGCCCAGCTCGTCGCGGACCACGTGCCCGACCCGGCTCGCGAACGTGTCCGCCGCGAAGACCATGTTGGTCACCCTGGCTGCTACGAACCGCGGATCGGTGCGCGAGAGTCCGGGCCATCCAAGTACCACGTCGCTCTGAGTCTTGTCGGGTACGACCTCGAGCTTTCGCGCGGCCGTCACGAGGCGCGCGTCGGGGACCTTCCGTTCCTCACGCGGGCCGCCGGCGCCCCACGACGAGAACGCCTTCGCCGAGGCGTCGAAGACCTTCTGCGCGTCGACTCCTCCGGCGACCACGAGGACGGCGCCGTCGGGACGGATCGCGCGCCGGTGATGATCGCGCAGGTCATCGGCGGTCGCGGCGCGCACGACGGCGAGATCGCCAATCGGACGAGCGCGGAAGGGATGACCCTTGGGATAGACGAGCTCGCGCCAGGCACTTTCGGCGACCGCTCGAGTGTTCTTCGCATCCTCCTCGATCTGAGCGACGGTCTGCTCACGGACGAGCTCCACCTCGGTCGATGCGAATGCGGGACGCACGACCGCGTCGGCCATGAGCTCGAGCAAGACATCGAGATCGCTGCCGAGCGATTGCGCGCTGAAAGTCGCCGCGTGCGACCCGACGTCCAGGCGGGCGGCCGCGCCGATGCCGTCCAGCGCGTCCGCCCACGTCTTCGCGTCGCGAGTGGTGGTGCCACGCAGCATCGCTAGCGCGCATAGACGGCCGATGCCGGGCCGGCCGATTGGCTCGAACCACTGACCCGCCTCGATAGCAAGGAGTACCGCTGCCGATTGAAGACCGGCGATCGGAACGACCGCCACGCGCAGGCCGTTGTCGAGACGTTGCCGGCGGACGTCCACTACGACGTCTCCGGGACGAACCAGCCTACGGTGCGGCCCTTCTCCTGGAACACCGACTCGGCCGCGGCGCGGACGTCCTCGGCGGTGACGGCGGCGAGCCGGTCGTACCACTCGCCGAGCGACGCGGCGGCGCCTGTCGCAAGCAGCTGGCCGAAGCGGAAGGCTCGCCAGGTAATGGTGTCGGTCATGAATGCGCTCGCGGACAGCATCTGCCTCCGGACCCGGCTGAACTCGTCATCGGTCAGCGCCGATCGGGCGATCTTTTCGAGCTCGTCGAGGATGACCCGCTCGACGCGTTCGTGGGTCACGCCTGGTCGCAGGTGCGCCTCGGTCACGAAAAGGTACGGATCCTTCATGAGTTGGAACGACGCATCGACGGTGGTGGCGAGCCCCGTGTCGACGAGCGCGCGGTACAGGCGCGACGACCGTCCTGACGCGGCCTCTCCACCTCCCGCAGTCGCACCACCGAGGGCTACCGCGAGAAGAGAGAGCGCGGCCGCTCGAGGATCGGCCGCGCGGGGTGCTTTGTGGCCGATCTGGATGATCGGGAGCGCACCGCCTGCCCGTCGGACGATGACCCGCCGCTCGCCGTACTGCGGAGGCTCCGGCGCCTTGGGTGGTTCTATCGGCACCTCGGCGTCGAGCGGCCCGAACGCGGCGGCCGCGCGATCGAGCAGCTCGCTCGCGGGCGCGTCCCCCGCGACGATGAAGTACGCGTTGTTCGGCGCGTAGT
>VBEU01000111.1 GCA_005883775.1 Chloroflexota bacterium
GTCGGCGGGCATGCGGTTGACCACGATGAGCACCGGCAGCCCGCGAGCCGCGATGCGCTGCACCACGTCGAACGGAACCTTGTCCGCATAGCGGATCGCGGACGTGACGAAGATGCCGAGGTCGGCGGCCTCGACCAACGCGTCCGCGATGACCCGATTGGCCCGCTCGACGGAATCGAGATCGGGTGCGTCGACGATCGCCATTCCGGCCGACGCCGTCGTCGCCGGCGCGCGGACGATCCGCCCGGCGTCGATGCCCGCGAGAGGACCGCGGCGCAGCATCGCCGCATCGGCGTCGGTGGCGAGGAGGACCGCTTCGCGAGTGGTCGGCCGAAGGACGCCGGTGCGGCTGACGCTCGCGCGTGCCAGCGTGTTCATGAGCGTCGACTTGCCCGCGCCGGTGGGTCCGAGGAGCACGACGAGGAGCGGCGACTCGAGCGCGCGCACTCGCGGCAGGACATACGCACGGACGTGATCGTGAAGCTGCCGAGCGCGATCCTTCGCTCCGGCAGCCTCATCCTCTCGCACGAGCGCGGCCCGGCGGTCGGCGAGCGCCGCGATGAGCTCCGCGCGATCGGCCAGAGATGTCACCACTTTTGCGGCTGCAAGGTAGAGACCGGCGGCCTGTCGTCGGTTATCGTGCGTAGCCGTGCGCTACGGAGGCTTCCCGTGCCGGTACGGCGGGTGCGACGTGCGCTTCTCCGTCGAGAGAGGCGACTCCTATCCATCGCTGCTCGAAGCCAGCGCGAAGCGCACCGAGCACGAGATCGCCGAGCACCAGTACCACCACATCCCGATGCGCACTGAGACTCCTCCTGCGGGATCACTCCAACGTCTTCCGAGACGAGGTCCGGCTCCCAAGCGGATCGAGTAGCGCCGCTCACGGAACCGGCCCCGCGTTCGGACCGATCGACCAAACGATGAACTTGTGGCTCGCGCAGTCGAGCGCGCCTTTGGACGGGAGCTGGGTACCGGCACGGTCCAGGACGAAACCGAAGTTGCCATGGCCGCTGCTCACCGAATTGAATTGCACACTCACCACGGTGAGCCGATCGCCGTCGGCGTGACGCTGCCGAAGGTACGCCTCGAGGGTCGATCGATCGTACGCCGGCGAGCCCTCGCGGAGCGGCTGCTCCGAATACCACTGGAATGCGGGCCCGGTAGCGAAGAAGCGGTCGGCGAGACCGGTCTCACCTTGGTCGTATGCGTCGATGAACTCGGTGATAAGAGCCCGGACCTGTTCGGGGTACGCACAGATATCCGCGCTTGCCGGCGGCGTCGGGATCTTTTGAGTCGCGCTCGCGCCTAGTGGCGGCGTTTCCGGCCGAGCCAGCAGCGCGAGGCAAAGCACGATGAGAACGCCGAGCACTATCGCGAGCGCGACGATCCGCGACCGCGCGACCGGGACGCGCATCAGCACGTCATCGACCTTTCTCGGCCCGGACACCGAATGTGTCGCGCATCCCCGTGTCGAGACCGCGCGGCGTGGTCCCGAGCTCCGCGCGTGCTTTCGCGTCGGTCGCCCAGAAGGTGACGCCATCGGCCGACGACACGATCTCGCGCATCCTCGGGACGAGGCGGCCTGCAAGACGCGCGAGAGCGGAAGGCAGGATGAGCGGCGGCAAGCCGCGGCCCGTCGCCTCGGCGACCGCGCGGTACGCATCGCCGAGGGTCGCGATCTCGCCACCCAGGATGTAGCACTCGCCGGATCGGCCGCGGTCGAGGGCGCGAAGGATCCCGTCGGCGAGGTCGTCGACATGCACGAGATTCAATCCGAGACCTTCGAAGGCGCGATAGCGCAGCCGCCCCTCCGCGAGCGCGTGGAAATTCGCGCCGACCACCGAGTGGTCATTCGGTCCGTAGACCTGACCGGGCTGCGCGATCACGATCGGCGCTCCGCCACGCCCCGCCTCGAGCGCGATGTCGTGAGCGCGCCGTTTGGTGTCCTCGTACGCGGATGTCGGTGGAGAGATAGGCCGGTAACCCTCCGCCACGACAACGCCATGCGTGTTGCCGAAGGCGGCGATCGTGGAGACATACACGATCCGCGCGGTCCCGGCCGCGCGTGCGGCGTCGAGGACGCGACGGGTGCCCGTCACATTCGTCTCCTCCATCGCACGGCGGCGCTCCGCGGTGACACCGATCTCGTAGATCGCCGCCCCGTGCACGAGCGCGTCGGCTCGATGAAGATCGGGAATTGCCGCCGTCGGGTGGACGACATCGCCGCCGACGAGCTCGCACCCGAGCGCGGCGAGCGACGCGGCGCGCGACGGATCTCGCACCAAGGCGGTGACGGCGTCGCCGCGCGCACGGAGCGCCCGTGCCACGGCACCCATGACAAACCCCGTCGCGCCCGTGACGAAGACCCTCATCGAAGGGAATACTCGCGCGCCTCGACGCGTTCCACGACTGCCGCGAGGCCAGGGGGATCGTATGAACATTGCCATCATCGGAGCAGGGAATGTCGGTGGCGCGCTCGCGAAATCAAGCGTGCGAGCGGGTCACACAGTCACGTTGAGCGCAAAGGACCCGTCGCATGCCGAGGCGAAGGCGAAAGAAACGGGGGCGCGCGCGGTATCGAAGACCGCAGATGCGGTGAACGCTGCCGATGTGGTCACCCTCGCCGTGCCCTTCACCGCCGTCGACTCGGTCATCGCCGAGCTCGGCGACGCCCTCGCCGGCAAAGTGCTCATCGACGTGACCAACAGGATGAAGCGCGAGGCGATCGCGGAATCGGTCGACGGGACGTCGGCCGCCGAGCAGATCCAGAAGAAGGCGCCGAAGGCGAAGGTTGCGAAGGCGTTCAACTACGCGTTCGCGTCGAAGCAGGCCGATCCCGACGTGGACGGCCAGTCGATCGACGGATACGTCGCATCCGACGACGCGGACGCGAAGAAGACGACGCTCGAGCTCGCACGTTCGATCGGGTTCCGGCCGATCGACGCCGGGCCGCTCGCGATGGCCCGCGCGCTCGAGGCCATGGCGATCCTCAACATCGCGCTCCAGATACAGAACGGGTGGCCCTGGCAGAGCGGCTTCAAGCTCATCGGCCCAACTCCCGATAAGAAGCCTTCGTGACCGAACGGATGCCCGCGCTCTTCATCGGCCACGGCAGCCCGATGAACGCGCTCGTCACGAACAAGTGGACCGAGGACTGGAAAGCGCTCGGCGCCTCGCTTCCGCGGCCGCGCGCGATCGTGGCGATCTCGGCGCACTGGTACACCGACGGCACCGGAGTGACCGCCGTCTCGACACCGCGCACGATCCACGACTTCGGCGGATTTCCGCGCGCTCTTTTCGAGATCCAATACCCGGCGCCGGGAGATCCCGATCTCGCGAGCGACCTGACCGAGATCCTGGCGCCGACACCCGTCGTGCTCGACAGCTACTGGGGTCTCGATCACGGCACGTGGTCCGTCCTCGTGAGGATGTTTCCCAAGGCGGACGTTCCGGTCGTGCAGCTCAGCATCGACGGGACCGCGCCGCCGGAGACCCATCGCGCGCTCGGCGAACGATTGGCGTCGCTTCGCGACAAGGGCGTCCTTCTCGTCGGCAGCGGCAACGTCGTTCATAACCTCCGCGCCGGTTTCGGCGATCAGGCCCCGGAATATGACTGGGCGAAGCGGTTCGACGAGAAGGTGCGCGAGCTCGCGGTGAGCGGCGACGCCGAGCAACTCGCGGGCTACGAGCGCCTCGGTCCGGATGCCGAGCTCTGCGTGCCGACGCCCGACCACTATTACCCGCTCCTCTACACGGTCGGCGCGCGCCGGGAGGGGGACGAGGTCACGTTTCCGACCGAGGGCCTGAACGGCGGCGTCTCCATGCTCGCGGTGAAGCTCGGGTAGGCGCCTTAGCGCAGGATGAATCCCTCCGCGAGGGGGTCGTCCGGCGCGATGAGCAGCTCGCTTCGCCCGGTGATCCAGGCACTTCCTTCGATCTCCGGCACGACCGCCGTGTAGCCCTCCCACTCGAGCTCGCGGGCGACGCGGCCGGTGAAGCGGGTGCCGATGATGCTCTCGACGACGAACGTTTTACCCGGCGCCAGGCGACCGCGCGCTCGCTCGATCGCGACCCGAGCCGACACGCCTGTGCCGGTCGGCGATCGATCGACCTCGCCCTCGGCGAAGACACAGACGTTGCGCGAGTCCGCATCCGAGCCAAGCGCGGGTCCGGTGAAGATCGTTCCATAGAGGAAGGACAGGTCGGCTTCGACCGGGTGACGGACCTCGCGGGCCGCCATGACCGCGCGCTTGATCGCGCTGCCGGCCGCGATGAGATCGCGGAAACGAGCCGGCGTCATCTCGAGGCCGACGCTCGCGGCATCGACGAACGCGTAGAACGCGCCGCCGAAGGCCAGGTCGTATCGGACCGTGCCGAGACCCGGCACCTCGACCCGATCGTCCAGCGAGACGACGAACGACGGGACGTTCTCGAACGCGACGCTCCGCACGCGCGCGCCCTCGCGTTGCGGCCGGGCGGTCACGCGTCCGGCTGGCGTATCCAGCCGAACCACGACACGCCCGCTCAGGAGCCCGATCTCCAGGGGGTCGGGATGGCGCCGTACATGTCGGCGTGTCCCCGCGGCTCGAACATGAGGCCACGGCGCAGCCCGTCCAGTCGCTCCCCGGCGAAACGCCGCTTCTCGAGGATGGTCGCGCCCGGGATCGGGTCGATCCCCGCCGTGATCACCCGGAGCGGCTCGCCCGCGGCGTGCGACTCCACGGTCAGCACCCGCCGCCACTCAGCGTGCGGCTGCCAGGTTTGGGCGCGGTCAGAAGAGAAGGGCACGGCCGCGCCCGACAATACGATTCTTCGGCCGATATCCCCTATTTGGCGTAGTGCGCGCGAGCCCAGTTAGGACAACACTGTCCGTGATGAGCGACGACCTGCGCCTGCGCGCGATCGGCGCCCCTGGTGATTCCGATCCGGTGGTGTCCATCGAACCGGCTGAAGCCGAAATGCACGACGTGCATCGTTCGGATCTCGACGCACTCAAAGACGGCGCGACGATGCTCACGCAAGCCGGCAATCGTGTGGCCGCCCTCGCCGTCATGTGGTCCGCCGTGGCGATCGCACCCACCGACCTCGGCGCGCACCGGCGTCTTGCCGCGATGCTCGCGAATGCCGGTGACATCGACGGCGCCGCTAATGAGTACGCGCGGTACATCGAGTTCATGATCCCGATCGGCGATGTCGGACGCGCGACGATGGAGCTCGCGTACGGAGCGAAGGTCCTCGGCGATCATCCGGCCATGCACGAGGCCGCTGAGAAGATCGTCACCGCCGTTCGCGCGCTCGCTCCGGGCGATCTCGCCGCAGCCGCTCCGACCCTTCCGATGCCGCGGCTTCTCCCGAAGGCTCCGTTCCGCTTCTGCATTCACGACGACGGCGACAGGCACTGGATGCAGCTCGAGGGCGGCACCGCTGACCTAGTCCCCGCCGCCGTCCGGCTCCTCGACCGAAATGACGAGGTCGTAGAGGTGCGGAAATTCATTCCGCTCGCGGCGGGCCAGAAAGGCCACGCCAAGATCGTCGAAGGCGAACCCAACGGCGTGGCGTGGGTCGTCCTCGGCGTCAGCGATGAAGTCGTCGCGGCACTGGACGCGGGAAAGCCGTCGCCATATCGCGTCGAGGCAAAGGTGGGAGAGGAATGGATCTCCACCGTCCTCGTCGACACCGGATGCCGCATCGGTCGGCGGCCGTCGAGGGTCGCCGTCTCCTAGAGGTCGATCGTCCGGCCGACGCCGGCCCTTCGCGCGGCGTCGAGCACAATTGCGGCGGCCGCCGCGTCCTGCACCGCAACCCCGACGGACTTGTAAAGCGTGATCTGCGCGGGATTGGTGCGGCCTGCCCGCGCGCCACTCACCAGCTCGCCGAGCTCCGCGTGGACGTGCTCGCGGGTCATCAGGCCCTCGGCGATCGCCATGGCGATGTCGTTCGACCCCGCGGGCGGAGGAGTGAGCGCCGCGGTGCGTGACTCGACCACCACGAGCGCGTCCCGGAAGGTCGCGCCGTCGACCTCGCGGCCCGCGGTGTTGTAGCCGACGGAGTTCACGTGGGTGCCCGGCTCGAGCCACTCGCGACGAATGACGGGCTCGGCACTGTGTGTACACGCGCACACGACGTCGCCGGCCGAGACACCCAGTTCAATCGTGTCGTGCCAGTGTGCCCGGTGACCCGACTCTCGCTCGAACTCGTCCGCAAGTGCCTCGGCCTTGTCGGGCTCACGCGCCGCGATCGCGATCTCCTCGAACCGTCGGACCCGCGATACCGCGCGGAGATGCGCGCGCGCCTGGACACCAGTTCCGATGACGACGAGAGTCTTCGAGTCTTTTCGCGCGAGCAGGTCGGTGGCGAGCGCCGATCCCGCAGCCGTGCGCGCGGCCGTTATCGCTTCGCCGTCCAGGAGCGCGAGCGGGCTGCCGTTCCCTGAGTCGAACACCACAATCACCGCCTGATGTGTTGGGCGGTCGGTGTTCTTGGGAAAGAGAGAAACAAGCTTGGTCGCCAGCGCGCCCGACGACGGCAGGTACGCCGGCATCGCGGCGAGCAACGCGTCGCGCTCCGGCACGAGGGCAGCGATGCGCGAGGGCATCGAGACACGACCAGCCGAGAGGTCGGCCATGGCCTTTGCGACGGCCTCGCGGAGACGGTCGAGATCGAGGAGTCGCTCTACATCAGAACGCGAGAGGACGAGCACCGCGCGATGTTAGGCGGCGGGAACTTCTTCCTCGTGGCGGCGCACAACGACCGGACCGAGTCGGACCCGCTCGCCGAAGACCTCGGTGCTGACGACGAAACCGGCGAAGATGAGCAGAACGCCGAGAAGCTCTCCCAGGAAGAACGCCCAGGTCATCCCGAAGCGGTTCAGGCCGCTGGTCACGCCGGGAATGAAGCCGCCAAGCGCGATGAGGAGCGTCGCCGGCACGCGCGAGTGCAGCTCGCCGCGAGCCAGCGCGAGCGCCGCGCGGGGCAGTGAAGCGATGAAATTCACCGCCACCGCCAATGCGCCGTAGATCTGTGCGACGACCGGCGGAAGCGCGCGCCGTCCTAGCACGCGCTGCTTCGGCATGAAGACGTACGCGCTGAAGATCGCTCCGACCACGAGCGCGAACGCCCCGATGATGTTGAACGGCCCGGCGAGGATCCGGATGTTTCCCGGGATCGCGCTGCCGACAGGCACGCCGGTGACGGCATCGAGCGCGTACGGCGCGTCGAGGGTGGCTTGCAGCACGAGCGCAGCGGCAACGACCGAGCCGAGGCCGAGCACCGTGAGAACCAACGGCGCCACCAGAGAACGCGCGCGCCACGTCGCGATCGCGATGGCGACCGCGGCCGCTAGGCACACGACGAGCACCGCGCCGAATGCGGTCGTGTCCTCGGGGTAGCGCCCGCGGATGGCGAACGCGTAGAGCGCACCAAACACGAAGCTCGCGGCGACGAAGTAACCGAATCGCGTTCGCGCCAGAAGGACGATCGTGCCGGCGCCGAGATACGCAGCCACAAAGAAGGCGCCGATCAGGTACCACGCTCGGTACAGGGCCTCGTTCCACCCGAAGGCCGAGCCGAGGAACTCGGTCCCTGCGCTGATGCCGTACCAGAGAAGTCCCACCGCCCATACGAGCTGGAACCCGCGATGCCGCCGCGACCATTGGGCGAGCACGGCGGCCGCGAACACGAAGCTGACGACCGAAGAGAGGAATGGGAGGACGACGTTCGGGCTCACGAGGCGAACATCCGCCGCGCTGCCGCCGAAGTCAAACCCGATGCCCAGATTTGGGTAGGAGCGGCTAACGTAGAAGCATGTGCCGATCGATCAAGACCTTGCGCCGCCCCGACGGTCGCGCCTCCGACGAGGAGATCGCCGCTGCCGCGCTTCAGTTCGTCCGCAAGGTCAGCGGCTATCGCGCGCCTTCCCAGCGCAATACTCAGGCGTTCGACGCGGCCGTGACCGAGGTCGGCCGGGCCTCGCGGCGATTGCTGGAAGCGATCGAACAGTCGCAGAGCGAACCGCGGCCGCGCGCTTCACGGGCTCGCGCGTAATCCAAATGCGGTAGACGCCACTCCACCAGCGAGCCGATTTACTGGACGCTTGGGAGCCCCGACACTCCCCGCAGAGCTCTTCGAGAAGGAGAGGCGACGGTACCGGAAGGGTTGAGGGGCAATCACCGCCGGGCCGGGACGCTTCTCCTTTCTTTTTTGTTCCTTACTTGAGCAGCTCGTCCTGTCGGCTGCGCCTCCATGACTTGCCGCGGGCTCAGGGCTGGTCGACTCGCTCCTCGCGAGTGAATCGCTCGTCGCTCGGCCTTTCCTTACTTAAGCAGCTCGTCCTGTCGGCTGCGCCTCCATGACCCGCCACGGGCTCAGGGCTGTAGGACTGCCGGCAGATAGTGGCTGAGCATCTCCCGTAGCGCCGCGGGGTAATAGGGCTTCGAGAGGAAGGCGGTGCACCCCGCTTCGATCGCCTTGTGCTCGTCCCCCGGTGACGCTGAGGCCGAGACCGCGACGATCGGAACGTTCTTCGCCCAGCTCTCCTTGCGGAGGAGCTTCACGACCGTCCACCCATCGAGCTTCGGAAGCTGAAGGTCCAGCAGAATGAGCTGCGGCCGGTGCTGACGAGCGAGCTCCAGAGCGGCGAAACCATCCGTCGCGACGGCCGCTTCGTGACCGGCGTGCCTCACGATCCGGAGCGCAAGCTCGAGATTGTTCGGCTCGTCCTCCACTACGAGGATCTTCGCCACGCCGCGCTTCCGATCACGCTTGGTGCGAGGCGAGCGGCAGGTCCAGTGTGAAAGTCGACCCGAGCCCGAGGCCGACGCTGCTCGCGGAGACAGTACCGCCGTGCGCCTCGACGACGAGGCGAGCCACGTAGAGACCGAGCCCGACTCCGATCTTGTCCTTCGTGGACGCTGTCTCCACCCGGCCGTACTTACGGAAGATCACTCCGAGATGCGATCGCGCGAGACCGACGCCCTGGTCCTTCACCAGCACCCGGGCACGGTTCTCGCGCTGTCCGACGGTCACGTGGACCGTCGATCCCGGAGGGGAGAACCGGAGCGCGTTGTTGAGGATGTGCTCGATCGCGGTCCGCAGGCGCTCGGGGTCGGCGTCGACCCATATCGGGTCGGATTCGGCCACGAGCTGCAAGCGATCGCGGTCGGTCTCCTTCACCAGCGTCGCAACGAATTCGGAGAGGTCGAATCGTCCGCGATTCAGCCGGAAGCGCCCCGCTTCGAGCTGTCCGACTTCGAGGACGTCGTCCGCGAATCGTTTGAAGTTGCGGCTCTGACGGCGCAGCTCATCGATCGCGCCGCGCTCGGCCGCGGAAAGCGCGGGTGCCCTGGTGAGATCCGGGATCGCCGACTCGATCTCGCCTGCAGATCGGCGCAGCGTGTGCGCGATAAGGGCCAGCGACTCCTCGCGATGCGCGTCGACGCTCCGGAGCGCGGTGCGCTCGCGACGCACCTGATCGATCAAAAGCGCGAGCATCAGGAAGATCGCGGCTCGGGTGAGTCCGTTCCAGAGGCTTGCCGACAAGAGGACCGACGGACGGGCGAGCAGGTCGGCCCAGATCCACGCCCCCGTCGCCAGGAGCGCGATGAGCACGGCGGATCCGCGCCCGAGCCACCAGCTCGCAAGCCCGATGGGGATGAGATAGAAGATCGCAAACCCGAAGTCGGGTCCGGTGGAGATGTCCACCAGCCAGATGGCGGCCACACCTGCGGCTGCGACAAGGGTGAGCGGCACGACCCGGCCACGGCCCCGTATGTCGACATCAGCAATGCGGCGCGGGACGGTTTGCGCTCGCAGAGCAGGGGTCCGTTGACTCATCCCGCGGCAGTATGACGCTCCTTCGGACGCTTTTGGTCCACTTTCGGTCTCACCTACAGCATTTGGATTAGCCCATGAATATCCCAATGTGTAACGCGAATCGGCCGTCAGAGGGATAGACCCGCCTATACAAAGGTCAGAGACTAATGTCACGATTCGACCCAATGAGGAGGGCCTGAATGCGTCGTTTGCGGACAGTGTCATTGATCATCATGACCGCGCTCTTTGCGGTGAGCTGCGGCGGAGCCGGAGGGCTCCCGGTGCCCGCGACGCAGGATCCCCTTGCCGGTCAGTACATCGTGAACGGCGGAGGCGGCGCTCTCGACAACGTGAAGGCGCTCGCCGACGCGTTTCAGAAGCAGCATCC
>VBEU01000065.1 GCA_005883775.1 Chloroflexota bacterium
GGCACCCAGGCCCGCCGCGTTTCGACGCGCGCGGATCGGATCCATCACGTCGTCGACTGGACCCCGGACGGCCGGGGCGTGCTCGTGTTCGCCAATCTTCGGGACGAGCGGTATTTCGATCTTCATGAGTTCCCTGCTGAGGGTGGTACGCCGAAACTGCGGTTTCGTCATGACGGAACCGGCTTTGGCGCGGCGGCCCTCGACGACGGGCGGATCGTCGTCACGACGAACCGCGCCCGTGGCGATCAGAATCACCTTTCGCTCATCGAGCGCGACGGTTCGATCAAGCGGCTCACACCGGAAACGCCCGCCGCGATGCACCAGTCGGCGCACGGCTTCGAGGACGGGATCGTCGTGCTCTCCGACCGCGATCGCGACCTGGCAGCGATCGCGCGGATCGGCATCGACGGCTCGTTCGGCTATCTCGTCGCGCCCGCCGACAAGGTCGTCGATGAGCTCGAGGTCGCGCATGGACGGCTCGCGTACGCCCTCAACGTGGATGGACGCTCCGAGGTCCGGGTGCTTTCCGGCGGAGAGGACACGCCGGTCGCCGGCCTTCCGCCGGGCGACCTCGCGACCGATCTCATAGGCAACAGCCTCGCGGTCGCAGCGGACGGCACGGTCGCGGTGGCGTGGGCGCGTTTCGACGCCCCGTCCGCCGTTTACGTGGCCCGGCCCGGCCGGTCGGCGACGCTCCTCGTCCCGCCACAGATGGCCGGCCTTTCGCCCGACGGGCTACCTGAAGACGAGCTCGTGACTTGGCCATCGTTCGATGGTCGGACGATCCCCGGCTTCCTCCTTCGACCGCGCGGCGCGCCGACGGGTCCGCGGCCCACCGTGGTGCAAGTGCACGGTGGTCCCGAAGGCCAGGCCCGTCCGCTGTGGAACCCACTGACCGTGGCGCTGGTCGGCGCTGGATTCAACGTGCTTCAGCCGAACGTCCGCGGTTCGACCGGCTACGGTCGCGCGTACATGTCGCTCGACGACGTACGGCTGCGCATGGACTCGGTGCGCGACCTCGACGCGGCCGCGGAGTGGCTCGCGAAGTCGGGCGTCGCGCCCGCCGATCGGATCGGCGTCATCGGTGGCTCCTACGGCGGATTCATGACGCTGGCGGCGATCACGTACTGCGCGGAGCGGAATTGGGCGGCGGCCGTGGACATCGTGGGCATCGCGAGCTTTACGACCTTCTTCGCGCGCACCGCGCCGTGGCGGCGGCCGCTCCGTGCCGCCGAGTACGGCGACCCGGAGAAAGATGCCGACTTCCTGGAATCGATCTCACCGCTCAACTTCATCGACCGCATCCAGGCGCCGCTCATGGTCATTCACGGCGCGAACGATCCGCGCGTGCCCGTGCAAGAGGCCGAGCAGATCGTCTCGACGCTCCGCTCGCGCGGGCGAGAAGTCGAGTACCTCCGATATGAGGATGAAGGACATGGACTCGCAAAGGCCAAGAATCGAGCGGACGCGTGGCCCCGGGTGGTGCAATTCTTCGCGAAGCACATGGTCAGGCCCTGAGCGCGAGCCACGGCGGGTCCTGTCCCGGGCTCGGGGTCGCGCGCTCACCGCACCCTCCCCGCCTTCCGCGCCATTCGCTGCGCTCATGCCGCGTGGCGGGTCCCCGGGGCACCCGCGGTTCGCGCACAACCCGCTCGCCCGTGCCACCCGCCGCGCCCGGATCAATCTGAGCCTGCTCAGTGACTAGGTCGTCGCGGCTCCCACGGCCAAGGGCAGCGTGAACGAGAAGGTGCTCCCGCGACCCTGCCCTTCGCTGTCGGCCCAGATCCGTCCGCCGTGCGCCGTGACGATCTCCTTGCAGATCGAGAGACCGAGGCCCTGTCCTGCGACCGCGTCGGCGGTTCCGCCCACGCGATAGAAACGATCGAAGACACGAGCCAGCTGCTCGGCGGGAATACCGATCCCGTGGTCGATCACGCTGAGCCTGCCCAGAGCGTCCTCGACGTGGATCGACACGAGGATCGGCTCGCCGATCGGTGAGTACTTGATGGCGTTCGAGATCAGGTTGTCGAGGAGCTGCGCGAATCGTGCCTGCCCGATGGCGAGGCGCACCGGCTCGGCAGGCGCCTCGAGGTCGACACGAGCGCCTCGAATGCGCGCGCGCGCGATAGCCTGGCGCGCCTCGGCAGCTGCCTCGACCGGCGGTTCGTCGCCCGGCGTGCGCTGGTCGGCGCTGAGGAGGTCGGCCATGAGCCGCTCGAGCTGCGTGAGCTGGCCCTGCACCGCCTGAAGGTTCCGCGACATGAGGGTCGCGTACCCGTGCACCGCGGTCAGCGGGTTGCGGAGCTCGTGCACCGCCGTCGTCATCGCGTCCTCCTTCGCGCGCAGAGCGCCGCCGAGGCTTTGGACGTCCCGGCCAAGCTCGTTCGCCGCGAGCTGGAGCGCGTCTCGCTCGGCGAGGAGCGCGAGCCGGTCGCGCGCGGCCCGGGCGACCTGTTCGAGGCGTGGGAGGCGCGCGCTTAGAACATCCGGCGGACCGAGCGCGGCGAGGACGCGTCCTTCCGAGAGGCTCACGAGCGCGACCGTCGCGTCATTGCCCAGGGTCTGCGCCGCGAGCGGCGCGGCGCTCGCGCTGACGATCGCGGAAAGACGCCGATCGCGTGCGAGCTCCGCGAGTGGGCCGCCCGGGAGATCACCGACGACGACCGACCCATCCGATGGTCGGATGATCGCGGCTCTCCCGCTCACGATGCGCTCCGCTCCGAGGACGGTCGATGCGAGCACGCCGGCCTGCGTGTGCTCGCCGTCGATCTCCGCGATGGCCCGCGCTGCGTCGTCGAGCGCGCGCAGCTCGGCCTCGCGGCGCGCCCGCTCGAACGCTGCCGACAGGAGAGATGCGGCGTCGCCGACGAGGTCGTGGATGGCGCCGGCCGTCGCCGCGCGGTCCTCCTCCTTGATCGCCTCGAGCGCGACGCCGATCGCGAGGGGCGGATCGACCGAGATCGGGATCGACAGGCCGGTCATGTTCGGGGCGATCCGCTCAAGCGGTGACGGAGCCTGGAGCGCTCGCAGGGCTTCGGCCGAGACGATCATCTCGGCGGGAGGCACGGCGCCCGCGGTGACCGTTGTGCGGATCCGCTGGTCGGGCCCGATCGTCCACACCCACGCGCCGTGCACACTCCGGAGGCGCGCGAGCTCGGGGACGAGCGCGCGCAGCACCTCCTCGGGCTCGCGCTGACGGGTGAGCCCGCTGAGGGCGCGGGCGTGGATGCGCGACCACAGCGTGTCGACGTCCTGACGCCCCAGTGCCCAGACGATCTCGGCGATGACGAGGCCGATCGCGATCAGGGCCTGGACCGGCCAGAGGTCGGTCGCGTGGGCTTGCTCTCCGCGGGCCACGAGCGTCGCGTCGTAACCGACGATCGCGAGGGCCGTCGCCGCGACGGCGCCGACCGGGCCGGACCGGAGAGCGGAAACGCCGATCGCGAAGACGTAGAGGATCCATGGACCGAGCTCGAGCGGCAGTGCGAACGCGAGTCCGGTCACCGCGGCGAGGTCGAGGACGGGCACGACGAAGGGGACCTTTTGCAGTGGGGGGTAGTACCGCACGCTGACTGCGGCCGCGAGGTAGATGACCAGGACGAGCGCGGCGAGCGAGGTCGCGCCGACCCCGGCGAGCAGCACGAGTGTTCCGCCGAGGGCGATCGCTGCGAGACGGATGAGCAGATGGGCGCGCTCCCGCGCTACGGTGGCTGCCGCCGTCCGTCCCACTGCGACCTTCTAACGCGTCCGAGGCGACTTGCGGTTCGGGATCGTTAGTAGCTCGCCACCAAGATGCGACTCGGGTCGTTGTCGAGCTCTATGACATGCGCCACACGCAAGTGGGGCGCGTCCAGCACGGCGATCGCGTGGGAGAGACCGGCGAGGGCGACGTAGAGCTGGTCGCCGTTCGGCGACACCGCGAGGTCGACGACCGAGCCCAGGAACGCAGCCGTCGCAACCACCGAGCGGTCACGGATCGTCACCGCCTCGGCGCCGTTCGCGGAGCCCACATAGAGGATGTCCTCGCGCGGCGAGATCGCGAGGGCCGTCGGAACCACATCGGTCGCGATCCGATCCACGACCGCGTACTGCTCGGTGTCCACGACGTCGATGAGGCGCTGGCCCGAGATCGCCGCGTAGATCCGCGTCCCGGACTCGGCCATGACCATCGCGCTGGGCGGGCCGTCGAGGGGGATCGTGTATGGCGTTCGGCCGCCGAGGTTCAGGTACAGGAGGTCGATGCCGCGCGGCGTCGCGACGAAGACGTGGTTGTGCTTGTAGCTCGGCGCGAGCGATTCGGGATTGCCGTGGTAGTCGAAGAACTCGCTCTGGCCCGTGGTAAGGTCGCGCTGCTCGGCGCCCTGGGGTCCGACGACGAGTACCGAATGGCCGTCGCGGTTCGCGGCGACAATGCCGTCCACCGCGTACGTCGTGCGATCGCGGGTCTCGCCGGTCACGATGTCCTCTGCCGTCACGGTCTTCCCCGATGCCGCGTAAAGGGTGCGCTCGTCCGTGCCCATCGCGATCTGCGACACGTCGGGAATCCGAAGCGTCGCGCGATCGTCGCCGGGGCGGGCCGTGTACGCGCTCCCGCCGGCAAGCGCGACTACGGTCACTCCGCGCGGCGGCCGTGCGGCCGCGGGCTCGTAGTGGTCGATGGTGGAGCGACGCTTGGTCTTCCAGCCGTCCTTCGCGACGAACGGATATGGGTCGACCATGCCGCCGGGTCCGAGGATCGGGTAGGGCGTGTCGCCGATGCTGTCGTTGTCGGCGTCCTTCCCTTTGTAGTCCGCCCACCAGTTGCCTTCCTTCGTCTGCTTGTCGTACCAGACGTTGGAGCCCTCGGTGTTGTCGCTGACCGGCGGGTTGTTGCCGACGACGTTGTTGTGGAAGATCACGTTCTCCTTCGCATCGCTGAACCAGATACCCCAGTTGATGTTCGAGTGGATGGTGTTGTCGGTCACCCGATTGCGCGAGCTCGCGTAGAGGTAGAGACCGTACCCACCGGGGCTGTTGTACGTCTGCCGGGCCAGCAGGTTGTTTGTGAGGACGCAGTCGTCGGAGTTCTGGAGGTGCAGCCCGTAGATGTTGAACTCGACATCGGAGTCCTTCACGGTGATCTTCTGCGATGCGTGGATGTAGAAGCCGAAGCGGTTCCTCAGCGTGGTCACGCTCTCGATCGAGCTCGACACCATGTCGATGAAGTAGATCCCGGTCGAGAAGGCCGTCGTCTTTCCATCGCGGATGGTCACGCCGGTGTGACCACCGACGCGGACGCCGACGCTGTCGAGCTGGGGGAGCGGCCATGTCTGCGGACCCATCCCCGGGCCGGTGAGCGTGTGCCCGCCGAGATCGACAGTGATGTTGTCGGACACGACGACCATGCCATCGCCCGTGCAGGTCAGGTCGTTCGCGAGCGTGAAGCTCTCACTGACGCGCATCGCGCAGGTCCCCTCGCGTGAGGGGTAGCTCTGCGTCGGCGTAGGCGCGGGGGTCGCGGAGCCTGACGCGGCGCTCCCGCTCGAGCTGGGCGACGGTCCGGGACCTTGGGCGGCCTGGCAGGCGACCGCGGCGACCAGAGCGAGCACGCCGAATCGCGCGACGAGCGGCCGCATCTCGCA
>VBEU01000066.1 GCA_005883775.1 Chloroflexota bacterium
CTTTGCTCGAGCTCATCGAGGTCGACACGACGATGGGGCACTGGTATTCCGGCGAGGACGCGCGTCGCATCGTTCTCGACAGTCGGGTCCAGCGGGTCGCCGACCTTGTGGCGCGCGATGTGCCGGCCCACGGTCTCACCTACACGTTCCATTACCTGCGCAACCCGGACCTCGAAGCCCACGTCGTCGCCTGCGTCGTTCGCAGTCCTCGCGGCGAAATACCGGCGTGCGGCGTCGGAGTGGGGGCCGACCTGGACCTCGAGCACGCCATGTACAAGGCCTTCCTGGAAGCTTCGGCCATACCGCATCTCGCGATGATCGGTCTACAGCAGAGCTGGGCCAGCCCCGACTCGGTCCCGGATGACCTCATGGCTTTCGGAGACCTCGATCAGAACGTCGCTTTCTACGCCCTACCCGCGAACGCGCATGTCATCGAGGGTCGCTTCGGTATGGATGACGAGGTCGCCGCCGCGGATCTGCCGCCGTTCGCCGCGGCGGGCGTCGATCGCGATGTCACGCATTTGCTCGGAACGTTCGCACGCGCCGGAAAGCGTCTGGCGATCTTCGACTTCACGACGCCGGATATCTCGGACCTCGGTTTCAGCATCGCTCGCTGTTATTCCCCGGACACGCTGTCGCTCTGTCTGCCCTCCTATCCGCACCTCGCCCATCCCCGCTACCGGGCATACGGCTCACCGAAAGAAACATACCCACACCCATATCCATGACCCGCGCCGACCTCTGGATGTATTTGCTGATCGTTGGCCTGTTGCTAAGCGCCGCGCCCCTCACCGTCGCGACGCGTTTCGCGGCCCTCCTGCGACTGAATGCGGCGCGATGGGTCATCCCGCTCTACGTCGGAACTCTCGCGGTGGTCATCGCGTACGACCTGTTTCTCCTCGGCCTTGGACCTCCCTGGCCCGCGGACGGCGCGACCTCCATCCCGATCGGACTTGCCGCCGGGATCGTCGGGATCCCGGTCGCCTGGATGATCGATCGGTCCGTCCTTCGCGCCGGCCGTGCCTTTACGGAGCGTTTCGGGCGAAGGGCGCGTGGTGCCCAACGAAGGGACCGCGGTCGCGCGCGGCGCCCCAACAACCCGTTGCTCGTGGCGACAGGCGGCGGCCTCGAAGAGCTGATCTATCGGTTCTACCTCCCCGGTCTGGCGGCGGCGGTGCTCGGCATTGGCCTAGGCGTGGGCTTAAGCCTCGTTTTCTACGGCCTCATTCACGGCGTGTACGGCTGGTGGCAGGTACTCGCCAAAGGAATTCTCGGAGTGTTCTTCCTTGTCCTGCTCGCCGCGACGGGGACGCTTCTGGCACCGTGCGTCGCGCATGCCGGATTCAATCTCTTGGCGACCACGACCGTTCGCCTGCGGCCGCGAGCCGGGACACGGTTGCGGATCGAGGCGAACGTGGATCCACGATGAACACGCCCGAGCTCACCTGGCTCACGGCAGCCGCCGCGGTGATATTCGCCACGGTGTACGTCCAGTACAAACCGGGAGCCCGACTGGCGCTTCGCTTCGCGCGCGCGCTCGCGCCTCGATTCGCGCACAGCGTGCCCACGGCACAGGTCACCTCGGTGCTGGCGCTGATCTTTTCCGGCTCCAGCGGTCTCTTCCTTGCGGTCGTGATGATCCTTGCCGCCGGGACGCCTCTCCTTGGTCTGTTCGGCGACCACGTCGGCATTGAGCTCGTGTTCTTAGGGATCGGTCTGGGTGTTGCCGAGGCCGCGGTGTCGCTTCTCTTGGCGTCCAGCGCGATGGCGGCGACGATCCCGCTGCGTTTCGCTCAGCTCGGGCGAGATGCGGCGTTCGAGCTCTCGATCGTCGGCCGGGGCGGGTGGATCCGGTCCTACAGTCACGCGCTCGATCTCCTCCCGATCCCAGCGGCGCTCGCGGTGATCCTGCTACCGCTCGCAGCCGAGGAAATGCTGTTCCGCGGAATGGCGCTCACGTTCCTGCGCCCGAACGGGCCGATCGTCGCGATCGTCGGCTCGACGTTCCTCTTCATCGCTGTCCAGTTCACCGGCATGCCTTCGTGGTTCAGTGCGCTACCCGCGGCCTGCGGTGCGGTCGTGGTCGGGCTGGTCCATGGTTACCTCTTCTGGTCGGTCCCCACGATCCTTCCATTGCTGGTCGCCCATCTGGTCTACTTCCTGTTCGTGGCGCTGTGATGGGCGGACCCGTCATCGAGCTTCAGGCGGTGTCGAAGACCTATGGGGACACCGCGGCGCTCACCGACGTGAGCTGGTCGGTCGATCCGGGACAGATCGTCGCGCTCCTCGGTCCGAACGGCGCCGGGAAGACGACCGCGATCGCGCTGATGGCGGGGATCCGTCGGCCGAGCACGGGGTTCGTGCGGATCTTCGGGGTCGATCCGCGCGACCGATCGGTGCGTGCGCGGCGCGCAGTCATGCTCCAGGACTGCGAGACCATCGACTTCCTGTCGGTGCGCGAGGCCGTCGCCCTCTTCAGGAGCTACTACCCACGGGGCATGACCGTCAACGATGCCTTGGAGCATGCCGGCCTGGCCCAACTGGCCGAGCGCCGCGCCGACGGCCTGTCGCACGGCAACAAGCAGCGTCTCTTCTTCGCGCAGGCGATCGTGTCGGATCCCGAGCTGCTGTTCCTCGACGAGCCGACCGTGGGCATGGACGTCGAATCGCGCCGGGCGCTGCACGACTATGTCCGCGGTCTCCGCGCCGCGGGACGGACGGTCCTCCTCACGACGCACGATCTCGCGGAGGCGGATGAGCTCGCCGACCGGGTCCTCCTCGTTGCGAGAGGCCGGGTCGTGCAAGACGCCTCGCCGGCGCAGCTCAAGCGGAGCGCCAGGAGTGCGGGCAGCTGGATCCGCTTCCGGCCGACCGCCTCGGCGCCGATCAACGTGATCCGTGGCGTCCCTGGTGTCCTTGAGACCCGCACCGAAGGAGACCAGCTGGCGCTGCTCGTCGACAACCCCGGCGAGGTCGTCGCCAGGCTGGTCGGCCTGCAGGTCCCGCTCACCGACCTGGTGGTCGAAGGGCCTTCGCTCGAGGACGCCTTTGTGGCGATGACCCACGAGGATGGAGCATGAACGCCTTCGGCGCACAGACCGTCATGGAAGTGCGGCGCATCGCCCGCAACACGCGGTTCCTCATCTTCACCCTGTTGACTCCGCTCGTCTATTACATCTTCTTCGTGCTGGCGTTCGGGGACCGGACATCCGCGCAGGGCATCAGCGGCAAGGCCTTCTTCCTCGTCAGCATGGCGGCGTTCGGCGTCATCGGCACGGCCCTCGTCTCCTTCGCCGGTCGCATCGCCGCGGAGCGGCAACGCGGGTGGTTCCGGCTGCTGCGCACAACGCCGCTTCCGACATCCGCGATCTTCGGAGCGAAGCTCGTCGCGGCGGTGCTCGCCTCGATCGGTGTCGTCGTGGTGCTCGGGCTCGCCGGCATGGTGGTGAACGGAAGCGGATTGCTCACCGCCGATCGCTGGCTCGCGCTATTACTCGTGCTCGTGCTTGGCTCGCTCCCCTTCGCCGCGCTCGCACTGGTCATCGGCTACTTCGTGGAAGCGGAAGTCGCCTACAGCGCGAGCCTCGGTGTCTACTTTCTGCTCGCCATGATCGGCGGGCTGTTCTTGCCACTTGAATTCATGCCCGACGCGATCCAAAAGGTCGCCGTCGTCACGCCGGGCTACCTGTACGCGAAGATCGGCTGGGATCTGATCGCCGGAAGGACCGCCGAGATCTGGCCGCAAGCCGCCGGACTCTGTGCATACTTCTTGGCCTTCGCGCTGATCGGGGCGATCGGTCTTCGGCGGGACGAGGGCCAGACCTACCGGTAGCGCCGGCAGAGAGGAGGCGGAAATGACGGGTCCCGGCGGCTCCGACGACTCCGCGGTCGCACGCGGCCTTCCGCTCCTCTTCTACGCCGACGGATATCGCTTTCCCGACGTCTATCACACGACCAAATTCCTCGCGCCCGATCCGATCATCGCCCTCGAGGACGTCGAGGAGCTCGTGCTCGTCACAAGCTCGCTCGAGGAAGGACGCGCGCGCAAGGAATCGCGCGCGACGAGCATCGTCAACATGAACGAGTACGGCGCGCAGGACCTGACCGCCCGCGGCATCTCTGGCACCGAGTTCTGGGCAGCGATCATCAAGCGGTTCCTCGACGAGCGCGGTCTGCGGCGGGTCGCGGTCGCGCCGTACTTCCCGGTCGCCGAAGCCGACAGGCTGCGCGAGATGGGCATCGAGCTTGTTGTCGCGAACGATCTCCGCGACCGCCGACGAACCAAGCGCCCCGACGAGATCGAGGCGATCGAGGCGGCACAGCGTGCGACCGAGGATGCCTGGCGCGAAGGCGTCGATGCCCTTCGCCGCTCCAAACCGCGACCGGACCGCACGCTCGAGCTTGACGGAGCCGTGTTCACGGCCGAGCGGTTACGCGCGATCGTCGAGTCGGCGCTGCTCGAGCGCGGTTACGCCTCGGACGGCGCGATCTGCGCGCCGGGCCCGCAGGCGGCCGACCCGCATCAGATCGGGACCGGCCCGCTCCACGCGGGCGAGCCGATCGTCATGGACATCTTCCCGCAGCACAAACGGACGCGTTACTGGGCCGATATGACGCGCACCGTCTCGAAAGGCGAGCCGCCGGCGGAGATCCGGAGGATCTACGACGTTGTGCTGCGCGCGCAGGACGCGGGGATCAAAGCGCTCCGTCCAGGCGCGACCGGCCGCGAGGTTCACGAGCTCGTCGAAGACATCATCTGGCAGGCCGGATACGACACGATGCGTCCCGGACAGAAAAAGGACCCGTCCGATCCGACGCCGCGCGGCTTCATCCATTCGACCGGTCACGGCGTCGGGCTCGAGATCCACGAGGCGCCCTGGATCTCGCGATCGGGCACGACGCCGCTGGTCGCAGGCGACGTCGTCACCATCGAGCCCGGGGTTTACGACCCCGTCATCGGCGGCGTCCGCCTCGAGGACATGCTCGTCATCACCGCGAATGGCGCACGCAATCTCACACAGGCACCGCGCGATTTAGTGGTCTAGCCGAGCGAGGAGCGGCTTTGCCGCGACGAGCAAGTCCACCAGCCGTGAGCGTGTCTCCTCGGCAAAGCCGAGAGATTGATCGGGTCGTTTAGCTGGAAGCTCTCCTCTTCGGCGCCGGCGCGGCCGTCGTCTGGGGTTTCGCCGACTACGCCGCGGGCATCTGCGCGCGACGGGTGGGCGCGGTTCGCACGGCGTTCGCGATGCAGTCCACCGGCCTCATATCCTTCGCGGCCGTCATGTGGGCGGCGGGCCGCTGGCCGCTGTTCGAGGCCGGCATGCTGCCCTACGCGCTCGCCCTCGGCCTCACCGGGGTGATCGCGGTGGCCGCCCTGTACCGCGGTCTCGCGCTCGGTCCCGTCGCGGTCGTCGCGCCGGTCGTGGCCTCCTACGTCGTGATCACGGTGATCCTCGTCGTGATCGTGCTCGGCGAGCGGCTCACGCTCGCGCAGATCCTCGCCGCGTCTCTGGTCTTCCTTGGCGTGGTCCTCACGTCGACCGACGCGCGCGAGCTGCGCGTGACGCTCGGGCGTCCGGTGCCCGGTGTGCGCATTGGGCTCGTGTCGACGG
>VBEU01000067.1 GCA_005883775.1 Chloroflexota bacterium
CGAGCTCTGTGGGCGCGCGGTCTTCGTCTGGCTCACCCGTTGCCGCCTCGGCGATGGTCGCGTCGTCGAGTTCGGCGAGCTCGACCAGATCCTCGTCGGCTTCGCCGTCAGCCGCATCCTCCAGGGATTCTTCTATTGATTTGCTGACGTCGATCGGCCGCTCGACTTTTTTTCGGAAGCGCCTCCACGGCATCAGGCGATAACTCCGACAGTCGCGGGCTCGCCCTGGTCGAACGCGACGTCGCCGAGGGCGAAGACGGGACCCTCTCGGCATACGCGGGCATTTCCTTCAGAGGTCACGATCACACAGGCGCGGCAGACGCCCATCGCGCAGCCCATGTGCTGTTCCACGGCGATCTGCGTCTCGAGCAGTGCCGTGCGGCCCGGATACGTCCCTGCGGCACGCTCCGCGTCGTCGCGAAGGCCCCCGAGCGCGGCCAGCATCGGCCACGGACCGCACGCGCAGGCCTGATCGGCCCACTCGAGGAGAGGTCGAATGGCGTCGGTGACCCGTCCTTTGACCCCGAAGGAGCCATCCTCTGTCGTCGTGACGTATTCGACCGTCGCGGGAAGGCGATCGCTCGGCCAAAGATGCGCGACCGAGCGGCCGCCCATGAGCAGTGTGACATTCCGCCGTCCGGACTCCTGTTCGGCCAGCACCCGCATCGGCGCGATGCCGGTCCCGCCCGCGACAAGCAGCAGGTTCCGCGTCGAGCGTTGGATCACGAACGACGACCCGAGCGGCCCGAGCAGATCGAGCCGGTCACCCTCACGTCGCGAAGCGATCCATTCGCCGCCGGCACCCAGCGCCTTGACGATGAGCTCGATCTCGCCCCCGGAACGGTCGATGCGGTTGAACGAATACGGTCGACGCAGCAGCGGATCGAACGATGGACCGGCGCGGACATGCACGAACTGACCGGCACGCGCCTGGCCCGCGATGCCTGGCGCGGCGACACGCAGGACCGTACCGAGCTGTCCGATCTCGGCCGTCGCGACGACCCGTCCGTCCTCGAGGATCACAGCGGAACTCCGACGGCGAAGGTATAGCCGTCCGGGTCCTCGAGCACGCAGTCGCGCCAGCCGTGCGGCCAATCGCGGACCGGGACAAGCACCGTGAACCCGCCGTCCCGCGCGCGCTTTTCGGCCGCGTCCGGATCCACCCCGAGGATCCGGATCTCCGCGCCAAGGCCGCGGCGCGAGTCCTCGCGGAGGCGCGCGGCCCACGGCATGCGCGCATAGGTGTGGTCCGCGTGCAGTTGAAGCCGCATGCCCTCGCGCTCAAAGGCCGCGAAATCCTCGTCCGAGTAGAGGAGCCGCAGCTCGAGCACCTTCGTATAAAAGGGGATGCTCCGAACGACGTCACGGACGATGAGGTTCACGCTGAGACCAGAAAGCGTCCGGCCGTAATCGGCGGCGCTCAGCCAGGGTTCCGTCTTCCGCTTCTTCACGCTAGTCCGCGGCGGTCGTTACCACCGGCTCCAGCGCGCGATACTCGGCAAGCGGCGCGACGCTCGTGGTCACGGCGCTTGCGCGGAGGGCCGTGACCACCGCGAGCGCGGTGTCGAGTGACGTCAGGCACGGCACGCGCGCCTCGACCGCGGCGCGGCGGATGAGAAATCCGTCGCGATCGACGGTCTTGCCCAGGGTCGGCGTGTTGATGACGGCCGCGCACTCGCCAGAGCGGATCAGCTTGAGGATGTCCTGACTGCCCTCTGCGAGCTTTTTGATCTCGGTCACGTCGAGACCCAGCGAGCGCACGAGGGCCGCGGTGCCGGAAGTTGCCACGAGGTCGTATCCGAGCCAGTGGAATCCTTCGATGATCTCCACGACCTCGGGCTTGTCCTTGTCCGCGACGGTAACCAGGATTTTCCCGCTGCGCGCGGGCGCGAGGCCCGCGGCGACGAGCGACTTCCAGAGCGCGGGCGCGAACGAGCGATCGATCCCCATGACCTCACCCGTGCTTTTCATCTCGGGGTAGCCCTCCGCCGCGACAGACGACCCGAGCGCGATGGCGACCGCGATCTTCACCAGCGGCACGCCGGTGACCTTCGTGAGGAAGGGGACGGTCCGGCTCGCGCGCGGGTTCACCTCGAGCACCCACACCCGTTCGTTTTCGACGATGAACTGGATGTTCAGGAGGCCCTTCACCGGTAGCGCTTCCGCGATGCGCCGCGTGAGGGCAACGATCTCGTCGCGCTCGGCGGGAAGCAGGTTCTGTGCGGGATACACCGCGTAGCTGTCGCCGGAGTGGACGCCCGCGCGCTCGATGTGCTCCATGATCCCGGCGACAAGGGTCTCGCTGCCATCCGAGACGGCGTCGACCTCGACCTCCTTGCCGCGCAGGTACTTGTCGACGAGCACGCGTCCTGTGCCGGCTTCGAGCGCTGAGCGGAAGTACCGCTCGAGGTCCTCTGGTCCGTACGCGATCTCCATACCGCGACCACCGAGCACATAACTTGGCCGGACGAGCACGGGGTAGCCGATCTCCGTCGCGACCGCGAGCGCCTCGGTCGGAGACGAGGCCGTGCCACCCGGCGGTTGCGGGATGCCGAGCGCATCGGCGAAGTCGTGGAAGCGGCGGCGGTCCTCGGCCAGGGCGATCGCGTCCGCGGACGTGCCCGCGATCTCGCCGCCGATCGCGGCGAGGCGATCAGCGAGATTCAGGGCGGTCTGCCCACCGAACTGCGCGAGCACCGCTATCGGTCCGGGGCCTTCGTTCTCGAGGACGGCGGCGATGGACTCTTCGTCGAGCGGATCGAAGTAGAGACGTGCGGACGCGTCGAAGTCGGTCGAGACCGTCTCCGGGTTGCTGTTCACCATGATCGGAGCGACGCCTCTCTCGCGGAGAGCGCCGGCCGATTGCACGCAGCAGCAGTCGAACTCGATGCCCTGCCCGATGCGGATCGGCCCGCTGCCGAGGATGACGGCCTTCGGTCCGACGAGTGGCGTGGCCTCGTTTTCCTGCTCGTAGGTCGAGTAGAAGTACGGCGTCACCGCCTCGAACTCGGCCGCGCACGTGTCGACCATCTTGTAAACGGGCCGGATCCCCCACTGCGTGCGCAGGCGCCGCACGTCCGCGGGCAGCATGCCGGTGAGCGTCGCGATGTCCGCGTCGGCGAAGCCCATCCGCTTGGCGGCGCGAAGGAGCGCCGGGGTCGGGGTCCTTCCCTGAAGATCGTCCTCCGCGAAGCGGACGATGCGCGCGATCTTGCGCAGGAACCAACGATCGATCCGCGTGCGCTCGTGGATGAGCTCGATCTGCGCTCCGCGGCGCAGCGCCGCGAAGAGGCGCCACAGCCGGTCGTCCGTCGGCTGGGCCGAGAGGAACTCATCGACGAATCGCGTCGGGTCGGTCACCTCCACCCACGCCGGCGCCTCCCAGAGCAGCCCTTGACCCTTGACCTCGAGGGAACGCAGAGCCTTCAACAGGGATGCTTCGAACGATCGGTCGATGGCCATGACCTCACCGGTCGCCTTCATCTGGGTCCCGAGCGTCCGGTCCGCCGCCGCGAACTTGTCGAAGGGCCAGCGCGGGATCTTCACGACGACGTAGTCGAGTGCGGGCTCGAACGCGGCCGTCGTCTTCTTCGTCACCGCGTTGGGGATCTCGTGCAGGCGCTTGCCGATCGCGATCTTGGCGGCCACCCGTGCGATCGGGTAGCCCGTCGCCTTGGAGGCGAGCGCCGAGCTCCGCGAGACCCGCGGGTTCACCTCAATGACGAAGTAAGGCACCTGCGCCTCGGGATCCGTGGTCGGCGAGCGGTCCGGGTCCAGCGCGAACTGCACGTTGCACCCGCCCTCGATCCCGAGCGCTCGGATGATCCGCAACGCCGCGGACCGGAGCATCTGGTACTCCTTGTCCGTGAGCGTTTGAGACGGCGCCACGACGATGGAATCCCCGGTGTGCACGCCCATCGGATCGATGTTCTCCATGTTGCAGACGGTGATGCACGTGTCCGCGCCGTCGCGCATGACCTCGTACTCGATCTCCTTCCATCCGAGGAGCGATCGCTCGACGAGCACCTGCCCGATCGGCGAAGCCGCCACACCGCTCATCACGCGAACCGTGAGCTCCGCGGCGTCGTTCGCGACGCCACCGCCGGTGCCGCCGAGGGTGAAGGCCGGCCGGACGACGAGCGGATAACCGACGCGCGCCGCGAATGCGAGTGCCTCCTGGACCGAGTGCGCGGTGATCGACTCCGGAACGGGCTCGCCGATCGAAAGAAGGAGCTGCTTGAAGGCCTCGCGATCTTCAGCCTGCTGGATGGCCGAAAGGGGCGTGCCGAGGAGACGCACGCCATACCGTTCCAGGACCCCTGATTCGGCGAGCTGCACCGCGAGGTTCAGGCCGGTCTGCCCGCCGAGCGTCGCGAGGAGTCCGCTCGGCCGCTCTCTTTCGATGATCCGCTCGAGGACGTCGACGGTGAGCGGCTCGAGGTAGGATATCCGCCACACCGGGGTCGGTCATGATCGTCGCGGGGTTCGAGTTGACGAGGACGGTCTCGATCCCTTCCTCGCGGAGCGCGCGGCACGCCTGCGTTCCGGCATAGTCGAACTCCGCGGCCTGGCCGATGAGGATCGGGCCGCTCCCGATGATCAGAACTTTCATATATCGAGCCACCCGCCGCCCATCGCGACGCAGCGACCGCCGACCCGTACGGCCGTGATCGCTGCGCCGGCGCGATCGACCTCGATATCGAGGATGCTCGGTCGGCCGATCTCGAATCCTTGCTCGACGCGGATGCGCGTCGTGGGCGCGGCCTGCACGAGCTCGTGGACGACGAGGTACGCGCCGAGCGGGCCCTGGGCCGAACCGGTCGCGGGGTCCTCGCCGATGCCCAGACCCTGATCGAACATGCGCCCATGCACGTGCGAGCCGGACCGCTCGCCGCTCACCGCGAACGCGTAGACGCTCGCGTCGAGCCCCGCCGGACGACGTGCCCGACGGACGGCCTTCAGGTTCGCAAGCGGGATGTACATGAAGGGAACGCCGGATGACCCCATCTGGATCGGCACGTCGTTCCGCACCTCTTCGACGGCGATGCCCAGCGCCTCCGCGGCGGCCTTGCGCGTGATCGTCGTGCCGGTGAACGTGGGCAGCGGCTGCTCCATCTGGACGAAGCCCTCGCGAATGGTCACGCCGATGACGCCGACGCCCTCCTCGAGCCGCGTCGACCCGTCCTTTCCATCCGCCAGAACGTAGGCCGTGCCGAGCGTGGGGTGCCCGGCGAACGGGAGCTCCGTGTCCGGCGTGAACATCCGCACGCGGTGGTCGGCGGCGGCCGAGCTCGGCTTGAGCACGAAAGTGGTCTCCGAGAGGTGGAGCTCTTTGGCGATCGCCTGCATGGTCTTGGCGTCGAGCCCGCCTGGCTCCCGAAATACAGCGAGGGGGTTGCCACCGAACGCTCTGTCCGTGAATACATCGACGAGCCGATACTCGTAGCGAGTCATCGCTTCGACCTGGCCGAGACGCGGCGCCGTGGGTCCCCAGGGGCAGGGGCCCCTGGGCGCGTAGCGACCGATGGGGCACCGGCCGAAGGCCGGGGGGTCCCTGTCGCGTTGAGAGGGTTTCGGCGCCGCGTCTCGGGGTTTGGATCGATCATCCCCGTGTCGCCCCTCATTTGCGCGCTAGCGCTCGTGGGCGAGTCCTTCAACGGAGCCGTCGTTCAGGTTCCGCGACGACACCGCAAAGCCCGCGCCCGAGGGAATCGAGGCCTCGTCCACCTGGAACTCGTGGTTCTGACTCGTGATCGCTACGCGACCGGTACGCAGGTCCTGCACCGGATGGTTCGCTCCGTGATGACCGAAGGGCAGTCGTGAAGTGGTCGCCCCGATGGCGCGGCCGACCAGCTGATGGCCAAGGCAGATCCCGAGGATCGGGAGGGCGCGGTTCATCCCGCGCGATGCAGCCGCTTCGACGAGCGTGCGGGTCGCCGCGGCGATGAGGGGGATCGCGGCGGGGTCGCCCGGCCCGTTCGAGATGACGATGCCGTCCGGCGACCACGAGAGGATCTCGCGGGCCATCGCGGTCGCGGGAAAGGTCTTGACGGTCGCGCCCTTCTGCACCAGACATCGGATCTGGTTCTCCTTCACGCCCGTGTCCAGGAGCGCGACCTTCGGACCGCTGCCGACCTGACGCTCGAGCCCGGTGGATTCGACGACGAGCGGTTTGGCGGCGAGCGGCTGGATCGATCGCGCCGTGGCCACCGCCTCGCGCGCGATGTCCTCGGTCTGCGAACGGTGCGGGGGGACCTGCAGGATGACTCCGCGCAGCGTCCCTTTGGCGCGAAGGCGACGGACGAGAGCGCGCGTGTCGATCCCGGCAAGGCCCGGAACCCCGTACGAGCGGAGGTATGCGTCGAGATCGATCGTTCCCTCGCGGCACGTGCCGACGAGCTCGCGGACGATGAGCCCTTCGACCCACGGACGCCGACTCTCGCCGGCGCGATCGAACGTTCCGTAGTTTCCGATCAGCGGATAGGTCAGGACGACGATCTGCCCGTTGTACGAGGCGTCCGAGGCGATCTCCTGGTAGCCGGTCATCGCCGTGTTGAACACGACTTCGCCCGACGCCGACTGGCCGTCGCCGAACGCCTCTCCCCACCACGTGGAGCCGTCCTCCAGCCCGAGGACCGCCGCCCTGGTCATAGTTGCATAACTATACGTTTCCGATGCATAAAGATGCAACTGCCCCTCGAGCTCAGCGACCGTTGACCGCTTCGGCGACACGAGCCGCTCCTTCATAGCGGAGTTCCCCATCGACGACCGTCGCGACCACCCGCCCGGTGAGCGTTCGTCCGATGAGCGGAGTGTTCTTTCCCTTCGACGCGAGCTCGTCGGCCCGCACGACCCACTCCACATCGCGATCGATCACCGCCCAGTCATCTCTCGGAAGGTCGCTGCCGAGCACGCGCGCGGGCCCGAGCGTGAGCGCGTCGATCACCGTACCCAGAGCTGCCCAGTGGACGCCCACTCCACCCAGCACGAGGGCGAGCGCCGTCTCGAGACCGGAGATCCCGAAGGCGGCCTGATCGAACTCAACGTCCTTCTTCACCGAGGCGTGCGGCGCATGGTCCGTCGCGATGGCGTCCACCGTCCCATCAACGAGGCCCGCCCAGAGAGCGCGGACGTCCGCGCGCCCTCGCAGTGGAGGGTTCACCTTCGTCGAAGAGTCGTACGGCACGGCGAGGAGAGCCTCGTCCTCGACCTCCCACGCGAGGGCGCGCGAGCCCGCGACCCATTCATCGGTCATCGCGAGGTGGTGCGGCGTGACATCGCACGTAACGGGGACGCCATCGGCCTTGGCGCGTCGCACGAGCTCGATCGACCCGGCGGTGGAGAGATGCGTCAGATGCAAGTTCGCTCCGGTCATCCGCGCGAGCGCGATGTCACGCGCGACGGCGCTCTCCTCCGCGGCGGCGGGCATGCCCGGAAGTCCAAGGCGCGCGGAGACCGAGCCTTCGTGCATGACGCCCTTCGCCGAGAGAGCGAGGTCTTGAGCGTGCTCGATGACGGGCCGGCCGGTCACGCGCGCGTACTCGAGCGCACTGCGGAACAAATGCGAGTCCTCCACCGGAGACCCGTCGTCCGAAAAGGCGATCGCGCCGGCCGCGGCGAGCTCGACCATGTCGGCGAGCTCGCGGCCTTTTCGGCCACGCGTGATCGCGGCGACGTAGCGCACTCGCGCCCCGTCGACAGTCTTGCCGCGAGCCAGTAGCTCTTTGAGCAGACCCGGTGAGTCGATCGCGGGCTCGGTGTTCGGCATCGCGCAGATCGTGGTGAAGCCGCCGCGCAAAGCGGCCCGTCGACCGGTCTCGATCGTCTCGGAGTCCTCGAAACCGGGCTCGCGCAGGTGTGCGTGTAGGTCGATGAAGCCCGGGACCACGAGGTACCCCTTCGCCTCGAACGCGCGCCGATCGAACTTCATGCGCGCTCCTCGAGCGGTCCCGGGGGTCCTGCCCGCGCGGCGAGCAGGTACAAGAGGGCCATCCGCACGGCGACGCCGTTCGTCACCTGCGTCTCGATGAGCGAACGAGTTCCGTGCGCGACGCTCGCATCGATCTCGATCCCTTCGTTCATCGGGCCGGGGTGCATGACCGGAGCCCCTGGGCGCATCCGCGCGACACGGTCGGCGGTGAGACCCCACACACGCGAATACTCACGGAGAGATGGGAGGAGTCCCGATTCCTGACGCTCGCGCTGAAGCCGCAGCGCGATGACCGCGTCCGCGCCGTCGAGCGCACGGTCGAGATCGGATTCGTAGGTCACGCCCGGCGGAAGCTGCCCGCACCGCCAGGCCAATGGGATCAGCGTTGGCGGACCCGACAGCGTGATCCGCGCGCCTAGCGGGAGGAGCGTGTTGATATCCGAACGGGCGACGCGACTGTGCAGGACGTCGCCGACGATGACGACGCGCCTTCCCTCGAGATCGCCGACCGCGTCCCGCAGCGTGTACGCGTCCAGCAGTCCCTGCGTCGGGTGCGCGTGCCAGCCATCGCCTGCGTTGATCACGGCGGCGTCGGTGCGCTGGGCGACGAAGTACGGAGCGCCCGATGAGGCGTGCCGCATCACCACGACGTCGCCGCCGAGTGCCTGGAGAGTGCGCACAGTGTCGTAGAGCGACTCGCCCTTCTCGACGGACGACCCGCTCGCGGTGATGTTCGTCACGTCGGCGGAGAGCGCTTTCGCGGCGAGCTCGAACGAGACGCGCGTGCGCGTCGACGACTCGGCGAAGAAGAGGATGACCGTACGACCCCGCAGCGGCGGCGCGCGGCGGATCGGACGCTGAAGGATCTCGATCATGGCCCGCGTCTGATCGAGAACCGTCTCGATCTCATCCCGGGACCAGTCATCGGTGTCGAGCACGTGACGCCGGTTCCACTTCATGCCGGCACCCTCGTGACGACCTCGACCTCGTCGCGGCCGTCGACCTCAAAGAGATGCACGCGCACGTCGTCGCCCGGAGCGGTCGGCACGTTCTTGCCGACGAAGTCCGCCCGGATGGGAAGCTCGCGATGGCCACGGTCGATCAAGACCGCGAGGCGTATCGCGCGGGGACGCCCGTAGTCGACCAGGGCGTCCATCGCAGCGCGGATCGTGCGGCCGGTGAAGAGAACATCGTCGACAAGCACGACGACGCGGCCGTCGACGGAGAACGGGATCTCCGACTCGCGTACCACCGGCGCGTACCCGATACGCGTCAGGTCGTCGCGGTAGAGAGTGATATCGATCGCGCCCAGCGGGACCAGGGTGCCTTCGTTGGCGCGGATGGCGGCCTGGATGCGTGCCGCGAGCGCGTCGCCGCGCGCGCGAATGCCGATGATGGCGAGACCGGAGAGATCGCGATCGCGCTCGACGATCTCGTGCGCGATCCGCGTATAGGTGCCTAACCCGGGAATGCTTCCGGCGTCCGCGAATACGTAAAGAAGCGATCAGCGTCGAGCCGCACGTAGACCCCCTCGCCCGCTCCAATCGAACGCGCTGCTTCCGTAGTGATCGCGAAAGATCGCGTCGATCTCCCCGACGTCGGGATGGCCGGCGTACATCAGCTCAGCATGACCGTGAGCATTTAGGAGAAAGCGCTCGCCCTCGAAGTACGCGATGCTGGCGCGGGGCCTCCTACGTAAGCCGCGGATGCGGATCGCGTCATCGCTGGAGCTGAAGAAGAACTTTCCGTGCAGAAACCAACCGTCCATCGGGCCGACCAATGGATCGCCATTCGGCGCCGGAGCCGCGACGGCGATCGTCCGCATGCCTCCAAGAAGGTTGACCACCTGGCCGGCGGAGAGGGAGTACTTCCCGGGATGGATGATCCCGCGCATGTGGGGCCGCGTTCGCGCGTGGCTTCGGTCGATCAGCGCTTGGAGGCCTCGTATCTCTTCGGGCGACTCGCGCACGGCCCGAAACTCTACGCGGGCGTCCGACGCGAATCCTGGAGGCGCGACGCGAGGCGCTTGCCCGCATGAAACCGCATTGCGGGACCTTTGGCACGCAACCGGCGGTAGGGTAAGTCGACCGTGCGAACCCTCCTCGCAGTCCTCTGCGTCCTCCTCTTTGGCGTCGTGGCCGTCACCGCGTCGGGGTCTTCTGCGGAGGTGGCAAGCCCCGCGCCCGCGCCGCGCTATACACCCATGCCCGTCATCCCGACTATCGCGCCCGATGTCGGCGAGCGCAGCGCTCGCTCGTACGTTCGGCTGTGGGGCACGTTCGCGTTGCCCATCGAAGGTGGAGAGGTCCCCAGCGATCCGGATCTCCTACCTGGTGCGCCGCGCGACTATCGCGGCGGCATCCATGAAGGGATCGACTTCCCCGCTCCGAACGGAACGGCCGTGCTCGCGGCGGCGAGCGGGACCGTGGCTCGCGTCGACGCAAGCTTCCTCGACTGGACACGCGAGCAGCAGGAGATCGCCCTCTACGAGGCTCTCACGCTCGGCTATACCCCCGCGGCGACCCTCGACCGCATACGCGGACGGCAGGTCTGGATCGACCACGGCAAAGGCGTGATCACGCGCTATGCGCACCTATCGGCGGTCGAGCCGCTCACCGTCGGGGAGAAGATCGAAGCGGGCACGTTGATCGGCGAGGTCGGAAGCTCAGGCTACCCGCAGGGCGGTCCGCACCTGCACTTCGAGGTTCGGGTCGGGGACGACTTCTATGGCGACGGGCTCACCGGCGATGATCTGGCGCGGGCGGTGTCTCGGCTCTTTCGCTAGGACGCCGCCGCTTCACCTTCGAGGCAACAGCCCGCGCAGATACGCTCGCCGCCGACTTCGCTCAAATAACCCGTCTCATGGCAGCGATCGCATCTTCCCTCGAGCGGCTTTCGCCCGGTCACGCGATCGCCCAGACGGAGCCAACCGGTGACGGCGCGCTCGGATTCCTTGTCAATCATCGAGTTGCGTGACGTCGCAAATGAGGTGCCAGCCGGCGCTCGTCCGAGGGTACGCTCGCCGCCGTTACGAAGCCGTTACTGCTAGGCACACAAGGCCGTTACAGCCGGCTAGCGGAGACCCGTCCTCCGCGCGCGCAGCGCTGCCTCGAGAACGACCTCGACCGACTCCGATGCGAGCGGAGCCGGCAGTGTTCGGAAGATACCGATCTCGGCGACCTTGTCCTTCTCTGGGGAGTCGTACCACCACGAGAGGTGGCTCACCTCGCACATGTAGACGTACGCGGTCGTGCTCTTCGGCGTCTGATAACGGATCGCGCCGAGCAGATCGAGGCGGGGCGGAACGATTCGCGCCGAGTCCCAGAGCTCACGCTTGGCGACCTCGAGGATCGTTTCCCCTGCCTTGCGGCCACTCGTCGGGAAATGCCAACCGGCAGCGTCGGCCTTTCGTATCCACACGGTCAGCTCTCCATAGAAGGGGATGATCATGGCGAGCTGGGCGGACGCGGGTGGGTACTCGCGGAAGGTGTTGTCTCGCCGAGAAACGAATGAGTGTTCGGCCACTTTGTCGCACACTATGCAAGGGACAAAGCGAGCGTCAATAGCGCGAAGGGTTCTAATTCTCGCCAGACGCGAGGGCCTCCGCCAAAAGGAACGGATCTGCTGCCACCACGCTCGCGGCGTACAGCTCCATGCCACCGATGTCGCTTGTTTTGTTCGCCGGATCGCCGCGGTCGACCAGGCGGGCGTGTGGGGGGAATCGGCGCCAGTCGTTACCGTCGGCAATGAGCGGCGGGACCAGCAGCGCGAGGTTGTACGAGACGACACCCCGTCTGCGATATGCCGAAATGACACCCGCGATCGCCGCGGCGAGAGACGTGTCGTCTTCCCCGGGCCTGCCGAGAATGACGACCTCGCTCTCTTTGACTGGTGTGAGCGAGGCGAAGACGCGGGCGCCGTCACGCTCGTGGCCGAGGCCGAGGCCGTCGTGGACGAGCCAAAGATCGTCGAAATAATCGCGCCCGTACTGTTCGTCGTACTCGAGGGAGCGACGCCGAAGCATCTCGACACGCGGATAGTGCATGCCTCGAGTGACCGTCATCTGCATGTGGCCGTGGACGATCGACCCGCCGGCACGCCAGAGACAGTTCCAGATGAGGAAGTAGTACTTCGCGCTCGGATCCTGCTCATTCGCGGCAAGCGCCCACCGCCGCGCGGTGAGCAAGCGGTCATGGATCGTCTCGGCGTCCATCGGCACCAGCGGGTCATGCTCGTCGAACACCAGAACGCCGTGGTAGCCGTCGTACTTGGCGACGTTCGAAGCGGTGAGCCCATGTTTCCCACGGATGCGACCGAACGTATCGGCCGGCGTTCCGGTCTCCGGATGGCAGAAGGGATCGTTCCTGGACCGCTCGATCGTCTCGCGGAGCTCGTCGGCGCCCTTCACTTCGACCGGACGGCGAGCGCGGAGATCGTTGAAGAGTGCGCCCTCCAGCATCACCAGGTTGGTGACCCGAACGATCTTCTGCGCTGTCACGGCGTCGATGGACCCGAATTGCTTGGTGATCCACTCGCGCATCTCGGCCGGCGGATCGAGCCGTCCCACGGTCGAGGACACCGCGAAGATTCGCTCGGCCGCGGCGCGCACATCGGGCGGAAGCGCCGCGACGCGGTCCTCGAGCTCGGCGATGGTCGGCTGCATCTCGGTCTTCAAGCGGCGCGCCGGGCCTTCGCGGCGGCCGCGTACATCTCGACGTACCGTTTCGCCGCCGCCGGCCACGAATGGTCCTCCCGCATCGCTCGCGTGCGCAGCTGTCGCCACGGCTCCCCACCGGCCCTGTACCGGTGCAGCGCTCGAGCGATCGCATCGGAGAAGGCCACCGCCTCGTACTTGGTGAACGAGAAGCCGTTGCCTCGGGGATCGGCGTCCAGATCCCGGACCGTCGTCGCGAGGCCGCCGACCGCACGGACCACCGGGATCGTTCCGTAGCGCAGTGAGATGAGCTGGCCGAGACCGCACGGCTCGAATCGCGAGGGCATCAGGAAAAGGTCGGCTCCGGCGTAGATCCGCTGCGCGAGTGCCGCATTGAACCCGAGCGTGAGGACAAGGCGTCCTTTGTTCTTCGCGGCGAGCTCGCGCCATTTCTGCTCGTAGGCGGGGTCGCCCGTTCCCAGGACGGCGAGCTGCCCGCCTTGTTGAAAGAGCCACGGGGCGATCGCAGTGAGAAGGTCCACGCCTTTCTGCTCGACGAGCCGGCCGACGACGCCGAAGACCGGCGTAGCCGCATCGACGTCGAGGCCCGTTTCCTTTTGGAGCGCGGCCTTGTCGATCGGCTTGCCGCTCTGGTCGTCCGCGTCGTACTGCGCGGGAATGTCGGCGTCGTGCGCCGGGTCGAAGAGCTTCGTGTCGATACCGTTGGTGATGCCCCAAAGATCCGCGCGGCGCTTGCGAAGCAGACCCTCGAGACGCTCTCCAAATTCGGGGGTGAGGATCTCTTCGGCGTAGCGCTCGCTCACGGTCGAGACGATGTCGGCCGTCGCGATCGCCCGCGCCATCAGGTTGGCTTCGCCGCGATCCTCGATCGGAAGGCGAGCGCGCGGAAGGCCGACGAGCTTCAGGACGTCGGCGTTCGTTCGTCCCTGGTACGCGAGGTTGTGGATGGTGAACACGGTCGCGGCTTTGCGGAGCTGACGCGCCCGCGCCGCAAGCGGGACCAAAAGAGCGGCGTGCCAGTCATGCGCGTGGACCACGTCGGGCGGAGCCTCGGTGAGGTCTTCGAGAACGGCGCGACAGAAGAGTGCGTAGCGCTTCGCGTCGTCGTCGTAGCCGTAGACCTTGTCGCGCCCGATGCGCACGCTGCGCACGAACACCGTTCGGACGCCATCGCGGGAGATCTCCGGATATTCGATGCGGGCGCGCGCCGCGCCGTACGGGATCGAATGAGTCCGCGTGCGAGATGTCGGTATTCCGAACTTCTGTGCGTCTATCGAGCGGTGATACGGCATGTAGACGGTGACATCGTGTCCGAGCGACACAAGCGCCTGCGGCAGGGAGCCGGCAACGTCGGCCAGGCCGCCGACCTTGGCGTAGGGGGCGACCTCGGCGGCCGCGAACGAAATCCGCACGGAGCGGTACGGATGTTAGCGGCGTGTAAGGACCGGACGCTGTGGCCACCCCGATGCCACGCTTTTGGAAACGGATGCGTTAGACAGGTGGTACCCAGGACACAGCGTTACCAAGGAGGCGGACGGAAATGAAGACGTTGCGGCAGAAGCTCATGGTGGCGGCGGCGGTGGGCGTCGGAAGCGTCGGCCTGTTCGGCGCGGCAGCCCTCGGCGCCTTTGGTCCGGATGCTTCCTCGGGGGTGGTCTCGGCGATCGCACCGGCGGCTTCGTCCGTGCTGGGCGAAGACAAGGCCGGCGACCGGCTCAAGCAGCTCCTCGATGGTCTCGTTCAGAAGGGCGTCATCACGGCGCAGCAGGAAGACGCCATCCTCGCCGCGGCGAAGGACGCGACGACGGCAAAGGTCCGCACCGGAAAAGTCGTACGCGATCTCCTCGGCGAGTCGGCGACGTATCTCGGGCTCGCGCCGAAGGACCTCCTCGTGAAGCTTCCCGGCACCAGCCTCGGCAAGATCGCCGACTCGACGCCGAACAAGAGCAAGGCGGGTCTGGTGACCACTCTCTCGACGGCCGCCAATGCGGACATCACCAAGGCGCTCTCCGACAAGAAGATCACCGACGCGCAGGCCAAGACGCTGCGTGACGGACTCGCAGCAGAGATCAACACCTTCGTCGATCGCACCTGGCCGACGAAGCCCGCGGCCGCGCCGCGAGCCGCGCTGCCGAATGTGAAGGCCTTCCTCGGCGACATGCTCCAGACCGCACGGGACTACCTGGGTGGAGTGACGCTCAAGGACGTCACATCCGCGATGCGGAGCGGCAAGAG
>VBEU01000068.1 GCA_005883775.1 Chloroflexota bacterium
TTCTGGTCGTAGAGCGCGCTCACCGCCGGGGCCATGCCGTGGTAGCGCAGCCCGCCGGCGTGGATCGGCGCCGGCATGAACGAGTGACCAAGCGTGTGCATCTTGACGAGCGGCGTCGTCATGGCTTCGTCACCGAAGTCGTAGACGTACCGACCCTTGGTGAGACTCGGTGCGGCCATCGGCTCGACCGCGATGACGCGGAGGTCGTTCGTCTTGCCGGTGAGCTTGTCCGCGACGAACGGGAACGCGAAGCCGCTGAAATTCGAGCCGCCGCCGACGCAGCCGACGAGGATGTCCGGGTGTTCGTCGGCGAGCTCGAGCTGCTTCTTCACCTCTTGACCGATGACCGTTTGGTGCAGCAGCACGTGGTTGAGCACCGAGCCGAGCGAATATTTCGTGTCGTCGCGCGTGGCTGCGTCCTCGACGGCTTCGGATATCGCGAGGCCGAGGCTGCCTGGGCTCTTGGGGTCCTTGGCCAACCCGGCGCGGCCGGCGTTCGTGTCGGGGCTGGGGCTCGGGACGACCTCGGCGCCCCACGTTTCCATGAGGATCCGCCGGTACGGCTTCTGGTCGTACGACACGCGGACCATGTAGACCTTGCACTCGAGGTCGAACATCCGCGCGGCGAGCGCGAGGGCGCTTCCCCACTGTCCCGCGCCGGTCTCGGTGGCGAGGCGCTTGGTGCCTTCGGCCTTGTTGTAGTAGGCCTGCGCGATCGCGGTGTTCGGCTTGTGGCTACCGGCGGGACTCACGCCCTCCCACTTGTAGTAGATGCGCGCGGGCGTCCCGAGCACTTTCTCGAGGCCGAGCGCGCGGATCAGCGGTGTCGGGCGCCAGACCTTGTAGGCGTCCCGCACCGGTTCGGGGATCTCGATCCAGCGTTCGCGGCTGACCTCTTGCTTGATGAGCTCCATCGGAAAGAGCGGTGCGAGGTCCGCGGGTCCGATGGGCTGCCCCGTGCCGGGATGGAGCGGCGGCGGGAGCGGCACAGGCAGATCGGCCTGAATGTTGTACCAGTGCGTCGGCAGGTCTTTCTCGTCAAGCAGGAACTTTCGCTGCTTCGTCGTTGGTCGTTTCGCAGTGCTGATAGCCATACCCCGACTCCCCCAGTCGTCGCAGATCGCGGACCCGGAGAGACTACTCCGCGGTAATGGCGGCCCGCTTCGCGACCTATGCTCAACGGATCAAGAACAAAAGCGGCTCCGCCCGCAAGCCGACGTCTCGCCCTGCCGCCAAGGCACCGGCGGTTGCCGCGGCCAAGACCGTACCGGTCGAAGCGCCACCGCCTGCTGCGCCGCCAACCGCTTCGGGCGAGCTGCAGCGACTCAAAGACGACCTGCAGCGAGTCAATCGAGAGATCTCGAAGATCGCACGCGAGACTCGCGGCGGTCCCGATGCGGCGAGGCACTCGCAACTGCCAGAGAAGCAACAGCTCCTCGGGCAGAAGCAGGACCTCGAAAGGAAGATCCGAGCACTCTCGTGACCGGGTGACCCGACGGGGCTGGATCCTCTTCGTTGCGATGGCCCTCATCTGGGGCATTCCGTACCTCTTCATCAAGATCGCCGTCACCGAGCTCAGCCCGGCGAGCCTCGTGCTGTTCCGTACCGCGATCGGCACGGTGCTGCTGTTACCCCTTGCGGCGGCGCGCAAGGATCTCGTGCCGGTGTTGAGGCAGTGGAGATGGATCCTCGTGTACAGCGCCGTGGAGGTGGCCGCGCCGTGGTTCCTCCTTTCCGACGCCGAGCAGCGCATCTCGAGCTCCCTCGCGGGGCTGCTCCTCGCGGCGACCCCTTCCTTTGGAGCGATTCTGGCGTGGGCGACCGGCGGTCACGACCGTCTCGACCGACGTCGGATCATCGGCCTCGCGATCGGGTTCGTCGGTGTCGGTGCGCTCGTCGGGCTCGACATCCGGACGAACGATGTGGGCGCGATCGGCGAGGTCCTGCTCGTCGCAGTGGGCTACGCGACCGGGCCGGCCATCATCTCGCGAAAGCTGTCGACGCTTCCTTCGCTTGGCGTGGTCGTCGCGTCGCTGGCCATCACCGCCGTGGTGTACGCGCCTATCGGCATCGCGCAGCTGCCACCGAGCCTTCCGTCGCCCTCGGTCATCAGCGCCGTCGCGGTGCTTGGGGTGGTATGCACGGCGATCGGATTTGTCGTGTTCTTCGCGCTCATTCGCGAAGTCTGGTCGACGCGCGCGACGGTCATCACGTATTTGAACCCCGCGGTAGCGCTCGCACTCGGGATCGCGGTTCTCGGCGAGCCGTTGACCCTGGGTATCGCGATCGGCTTCGTGCTCATCGTCCTGGGCTCGGTCCTTGCGACCCGCCGAGCCGCCCCGCCGACGAGCGTGCCGTTAACGGACGATCTCCACCCGGGAGGCGATCGAACGGCTCGTCGGAATGCAGGCGCAGATCCCTGCGGACCCGTATGTCGCGCTCTGGAGTCGGCTCGAGGGCTTTCGGTTGGACGACCTCGCTCGGTTGATCACCGATCGCAAGGCGGTCCGGACGAGTCTCTTTCGCGCGACGATCCACCTCGTCACGGCGCGCGACGCGCTGGCGCTCTGGCCGATCGTTCAACCCGCGCTCGCGCGTCTCTTTCAGAGCGCCAGTCCATTCGGGCGTCAGCTCGCCGGCATCGACCTCGAGCAGCTGCTCGCGTTAGGGCGCACGCTGGTCGAAGAGCGTCCCCTCACGAGCGCCGAGCTGCGTCCGCTGCTGAGCAAGCGCTGGCCCAAGCGCGACGAGGATTCGCTGGCCGCGGCGATCGGTTACCTCTTGCCGCTCGTGCAGGTCCCGCCGCGTGGGATCTGGGGGGCGAGCGGGCAACCCCGGCGGACAACTCTCGAGGCATGGCTCGGCCGTCCGCTCGGCAAAGCGCGCTCGCCGGACGCGCTGATCCTGCGCTATCTCGCCGCGTTCGGGCCGGCCACCATCGGCGACGCCCGGACCTGGTCGGGCCTGAGCGGTCTTTCGGAGGTCTTCGGGCGCCTCCGTCCGCGTCTGCGGACGTTCCGTGACGAGAGTGGACGCGAATTGTTCGACGTATCCGAAGGTCCCCGACCCGATCCGGAGACTCCGGCCCCTCCGCGCTTCCTGCCGGTCTACGACAACCTCATGCTGTCGCACGCGGATCGGACGCGGATCGTCCGCGCCGGCGATCGGAGTCGCACCGGCTACATAGCGGGCCCCAATGTCGGCAGCGTCCTGATCGACGGCTTCGTTGGCGCGACCTGGAGCCTGAAACGAGGACCAGGGGCGGCGACTCTGCAGATCGTGCTCTTCGACCGGCTGCCGAAGCGCGAGCGTGTGGCCGTCGAGGATGAAGGCGCGCGGCTGCTCGCATTTATCGCTGCCGAGGCGACCGCGCGAGAGGTCATGGTCCTCCGACCCTCCGCGCAAGAGCGGACCATTCGGTAACGCGAGCGAAGCGCCGTCCCGATGCGGCGGCCGCTCTGCCGCTGGGAGTCGACATGTAGCGCGCGGCTGGTTCGATTCCCACGCGCCGAAGCGTGAGACGATCCGCGTCCCAGCAGGTGCCGATCGTGGGATCGGCGCTCAGGCCACCGCCGGTGTGATCTCTGCAGGCGGTCTCGGCAAGTGCGAGCTGCGTCTCGCCCAGACCGAACTGCCTGAGACCCAGCGAACGGACCAGCGCCGCGCCCCGCCCACCGTGCGGTGGATCGTGGTCGTCGCCGATCCGCCGTGCGTCGTGCAGGACCGCGAAAAGCAAGACCACGATCTCGTCACATCCCGGGGTCGACTGCGCGAGGTCGAGACCGATCGAGGCGACCTCGCGCCAGTGATCTTCACCGTGGAACGCCGAGGCAAGGGAGGTCGAGACCGGCCGCACCCGTCGGAGGATCTCTTCGATGTCGAGGAACGCGCCTGCGTTCAGTCCATTCCCGCTGCCGGCGACCGCCGGCGTCGACGGCTTATCAGCCGCGGTCCTGATCGATCTCCGCCAGCTCAAGGTTTCCTCCCGAAAGCCACGCGCCGTTCGCTCCCTGCTCGTCGACGGGCTGCCAGTTGGCATTGAGGCCATCGCGGGTGATTCGATAGAAGCGGAGCGTCCTGGTGACCGGCGTCGAGCGCTCCGGGCCGCCGGCCGCCGCGGTGACGACGCGCGCGTTCGCGACGACAGTCACGATGCCGTCGCCCAGGAACGTCGCGGGCTCGAAACGCGATATGCGGACCGTGAGGTCGTCGAAGCGCCGCGTCGTGAATTCCTTCTTCGCGTAGCTCGCGTCGAGCTTCGCGATCGACTCGTTCCAGGCACTGTCGAAGCCGGTGACCAGCCAATAGCTCCCTGGAGGACCGGCGTGCGGATACTGCTCGCCCGGCACGTAGCTCTCGCGCTGGAAGAACCACCACATCTGGTTAGGTGCCTCGGCCTCGAGCGCCAGCGCCGACCAACGCGGCAGCTCGCGGTCGAGCCAACGGCCCAGGGTCGGGTCGTACCCGTCGATCACTTTGTACACGCCGTGGCCCTGATTTACGAAACGGGCTTGCTGCGCGAGCTGGACGCTGCTCGTCTTCCCGTCCGCGGTCGTGATGCGATCCGCGTAGGAAAGGGTGGCGTCGATGTACGCGACACGACCCCACGGCTTCGCGTACATGTGCTGGACCGTCAGCTCCCCGAGCTCGAACTTGTGCTGATCGGCTTGGCCTGCCGTGGGCCGGGAGCCGGGGAAGAGCGACTGCCGGATCAGCTCCGCATACGGACCAGGTACATATAGGGAGTCGAAGAGCCCACGGTTCGACGACTCGTTCGGATCGACGCGGATCTTGTCGAGCCCCTCGAGCAGACCGGGCACCCACCGGCGCAGATCCGCTTCCGCGCTGGTGCGATACGGTCCGACCACCTCGATGAGCGGCGCGGCCGCCACCACCGGGAAGGCCTGCGACACGACGCGAATCGCGGGCGCGGCGGCCTGCGGCGATCCGGTCGGTATCGGCTCCGGTGTGCGGACAAGGGTCGTCGCCGTCGGCTCGACGGTCGGCGCGGTTGTCGGTGCCAGCGTCGCGCTTGGCGCGTTCGACGCGGTCGCTGACGCCGTGCCGCTCGGGATAGCCGCGGGCGCGGTGCACGCCGCGAGCGCGACCAGCGCGAGCGTCAGGGCCAACCACCGTCGCACGGCCGTCATCATGAGGCAGGCGTTCGGCGCAACGTGAGCCCTAGCTTCGGACGGCCACTTTTCGGGTCGTGTTTGGCACCTTCGCGTCCCGCGCCGGCCGGCTTCCGTTGCGCGAGCGGCTCGACTCCTTGGCCCCGCAGACCGTCTCGATGATCAGCCGCGTCGTCACGTACGGATCGGCGTTTGCGTTCGGGCGGCGGTCCTCGATGTACCCTTTGCGATCCTTCGCGACCTGCCACGGGATGCGCACCGATGCGCCGCGATCGCTCACGCCGTACCGAAACTCTTTGTACGAGCAGGTCTCGTGAAGACCGGTGAGTCGCTCCTCGATGCCGAATCCGTAGTTGGCGATGTGCAGGTCGTGCCGCGTCGCGAGCGCTTCCGCCGCTGCGACGCAGTCGTCGTAGTTCTCGCGCATCTCGTTCGTCGAGAAGTTGGTGTGCGCGCCCGCGCCATTCCAGTCGCCTCGGACCGGCTTCGGGTAGAGCGTCGCGCTGACGCCGTAGTCCTCCCCCACCCGGTAGAGGAGCCAGCGTGCGACCCAGAGCTGATCGCCGATAGCGGGTGCGTTCAGCGGGCCGACCTGGAATTCCCACTGTCCCGGCATGACCTCGGCATTGATGCCGGAGATCTTGAGTCCCGCGCGAAGGCATGCGTCGAGATGCGCTTCGACCACGTCGCGGCCAAACACCTCGTCGGCGCCGACGCCGCAGTAGTAGCCGCCCTGCGGCGCGGGGAATCCGGTATCCGGGAAGCCCAGCGGGCGCGAGCCTTCGAAGAATGTGTACTCCTGCTCGATACCAAACCAGGTATCGAACCCTTCGTAGCGCTGCGCCATCTCGACGTTCGCGCGGCGCATGTTCGTTTGGTGCGGCTGTCCGTTGACCAGCATGACCTCGCACAGCACGAGCTTGTTGTCGCCACCGCGGATCGGGTCCGGGCAGACGAACACGGGCTGCAGGACGCAGTCGGACTTGTCGCCGGTGGCCTGCTGGGTGCTCGATCCATCGAAGCCCCAAATGGGCGGCTTCTCGCCTTCCGGCACGATCTTGGTCTTCGAACGCAGCTTCTGCGTCGGCTGGGTCCCGTCGATCCAGATGTACTCGGCTCTGTAGACGCCCAATTCAATCCCTCTCTCGCGGTTGTGCGGATCCGCTCTTTGGACTGTAGCCAAGGCACGCAAGCGCCGTCGCCGGTGGATCCGGTCGAAGTCGACGCGCCCGTCATGGTCGGCGTGCTCTGACTGCCAAGAAGCGCGGTGGGCGAGGGAGATGGGCTTATGGCAATGGCCGCGCTTGGCGACGGTGGTGATGGCGTCGGCGATCCTGATCGCCCCGCCGTGGAGGTTGCCGACGGGGTCGCTGACGTCGACGCCCCGGCAACCGCCACAGATGTGGCCGCCGCAGTCGGAGAAGCGGTCGTCGCTTCCTGTGTCGTCAAGGGTCTTAGCGCGATCGACCCTCTCGACGTTGTTGCGACCACACCGACGCCGAGCGCGAGCAGTCCCGCGATCGCGATGATCGGAACGAGGGCAAACCGTCTGCCGAGGGGAAGGCGCTCCAGGCAATTCGGACAGAATCCGGAGACCGGCGTCGTGACGTAGCCACAGCTCCGGCACCGGACCGGCCGACGACGCCCCCGTGCCATGGCTTGGCTGGCTGCATTCTCCGTGCGCGACCGGTTCTAGCCTCGGCCGGACGCCGCCTTGCGCTTCGCCTCCCGGGCCACCCACGCCGCTTCGCCGGGCAGACCGAGCGCTCTTCGCTTGTGCGAGGGCAGGTATTTGGCCCCTTCCTGTAGCGAGAGGCTGGAAACGCGCTCCCGATTCTTGCGCAGGAACTGGTAGGAAAGCTCGGGCCTCTTCTTCGAGACCTCGCGCAGGACCCACCCGATCGCTTTGCGGATGAAGAACTCGCGCTCGTCGAGCATCGGTACCGCGAGCCGTGACCAGAGCGCGAAGTCCCCTTCACCGGCGCGAAGCGCATCGTGCTCCGCGAGGAGCGCCGCGCGCCGCACCCAGAAGTCGCTGTCCTCGGCCCGACACTCGCACGAGAGCGATGAGCCACGGCAGGTCGCGATCGACGAGCGCCGCGCGATCGTGCTCGAGCATGCCGATCGCCGAGGCCCGCAGCTCGTGGACGTCGGTGCGGTAGAGCGTCTCGGCGATCTCGCGCAGCTCCGAGCGGGACAGATTCGGATGCGACCCGCAATAGTCCCGGACCGCCGTGCGGATCGCATCTTGGCCAGTTCCCCAGAACCGTAGGTCGCTCTTCAGATACGCCTTCTCCCCAGCCGCGCGCGCCGCAGACCCCGCGCGCCTCAGGCGTCTCGTAAAGAATGTGACCGCATCCGAGCCGAGGGTCATCGCGTGAGCCATGCGCGCAGCGCACGGTCGTCGAGACCTGCCGCGTCGAGCTCGCGCTCTCCCATCGTGACGACCGGAATGTGCAGGGCGTATCGCTCGAAAAGTGCAGCGTCGTGGGTGATGTCAACACGCTCGATCTCGAGTGGCACATCGAGACTGACCCGACGAAGAGCGCGATACGCCTCCGCGCATAGTCCGCAATCCGGCTTCTCGAGGAGCTGAACCCGTGCCGGCGGACCGCGGTGGGTCCGCCGGCGAACCAGGGCCAGTGCACGCCGAAGATCGCCGCGCATCACGCTCGCGCGGCGATCACCAGTTGCCGAGTGGGCTCGCGGGAAGCGGGACCGATGCCGGGTGGATCACGTAGACGATCCCGCCCGTCGAGGTCATCCAATTCTGCTCGAACTGCGTGCGGTCGTAGACCCGTTGCACGGTCGCGTCGCTCGTCGCCGCGGGATCGTTCACGACCGGATCGCCGTTCGCCATGAAACCAACGATCACGAGAAGGTGTCCCGACGTGCTCTTGAAGAGGAAACCGTCGAGCTTGTTCGAGGTGAAGGCGATGGACGCGACGAGCGGGATGCCTGCCTTGATGAACTGCTCGGCCTCCGCGAGCGAGTGGAGCTGCGTGACCTCGCCGTCCAGGCCGCGGGCGCCGGCATACGCGACATTGAAGGGCCAGTTGCCCGCCCCCTGGTAGTGGTAGTCGTACACATAGCGGGCGGCGTAATCCACCCAGGGGTCGGCGATCCGAGGGTAGTCCTTCAGCACGTAGCCGTACTCGGTTTTGCTCGGGCCGTTGCCCCAGTAGCCGACCACCATCGACGTCGACGTCGGACTGCACCAAGCTTCGCCGCCGCCGTCGTATTGCGGGTACTGACCGGAGTGGGTCTCCTGGGAGTACTGCGGGACCGCCAGGATCTGGTCTTGCGTCATCGTGGTCGTGCTCGGCGAGTAAGGCTTCGTGTTCACAGGGTCAGATGCGACCGCGCCGATCCGCGTGACCGACGGAGAAGCCGACAAGCCCCTGAGACGGTAGAGGTCGAGCTTGAGCTGGTACCCGATCATCGGATGGTCTTTCGCGAAGAACGTGTCGATCGCGATGTATCCATCGGCGTCGCCCTGGTGCCCGACCGACGTCCGGTAGATATCGCCGTCGCCCGAGGCCCAGATGCCCATCGTGTACCACTTTGTGAGGTTGCCGTCGTCGCGCCGCGCGCGCATGGAGACCCAGACGAACGTCCCGGATGGCGTTTGCGCGATCCACGACGACACGAGCTCGCTAAAACCGAACCCGGTCGTCCACTCCGTCGAGATCCAGCTGCCCACGTCATAGGTATTGGTGGTGCCGAGGTATGGATCCGCATAGGTCTTCGCGGTGAATCCACTCGACGCGAGTGTCAGCGCTCCGCTTCTGACTGTTGTTCCCTCACCGGCGGTGAGCGCGAAGCGGTGGTAGCTCACCGGATACGACTGCGACGCGGCGGCCGGACCCGCCGTGGCCGATTGGCCGAGCAGCAGCGCGAGCACCGCAATAAGCGCGACTGGGATCCTCACCGTCAACCTCCTCCGCGTATGGCCGCGCAAGACTAGCGCGGTCTCACCAGTTCGGCGGCAATCCGGGTACGTTCGGCGGCAACGCTTTCCCTCGCGGGTAGATGACGTAGACGATCCCACCCGAACCGCCCAGCCACACGCGCTCGAAATCCGCACGGCCGTAGACCTTGCGGACGTCCTGGCTCGTCTTGGCCGCAGGATCGTTCGTAATGACATCGCCGTTCGCGTCGAAGCCACGGATGACGAGAAGATGCCCGTTCGTCTTTCCGAACAGGAATCCGGGCAGATCGCCGTTGATCGACGCGACGAGCGGGATGCTCGTCGCGATGAAACGCTGGGCCTCGCTCAGCGACCGCAGGCGAGTGACGAATCCCTCGAAGCCGAAGCGTGTCGCGTAGGCCACGTTCGCGGGCCAGTTCCCGGCGCCCTTGTAGTTCCAGTCGTACGCGTAGCGCGCCGCGTGGTCGACCTGGCCATCGCCGTAGTCCGGCCCCGGGAACGCCTGAAGCTCGTCATCGGACGGGCCGCCACCGAGCGCGCCCAGGACCATCGCGGTCGAGGTGGGGCTGCACCAGGCCTCGCCCCCTCCGTCGTATTCAGGGAACTCGCCTCTGTGCTCCTCCTGCGAGAGCGCGGGCACCTGCAGGTCGATCGCGCTCCCGTCGAAGGGGCTTGGCATCTCGTATTTGAAGGGGGACGAGACCATCGCGGCGAGCATCTGAATTGACGGGGTCGCCGTGCTTGGGGTGCGCCGGTAGAGCGTCACGCGGAGCCGGTAGGCGTCGAGCGGCGCCGCCGCGGCGGCGCGCTTGAAGGTGTCGATGTGCACGTCGCCGTCGGCGCTCGCCTGGCCAGACGCCGACGTGCGATGAATGTCCGTGTCCCCGGACGCCCAGGTCATCATCGTGTAGAACCTCGTTTCGCGGTCCGACCCGCGGCCCTGTATCTCGAGGCTGATCCAGGTGGTCGCGGGGGTCTCCGCGTTCCACGACGCGACGAGCTCGTCGAACGGGAACGCGACCGGCATCCATTCGCTCGTCCATGAGCCACTTTCGAAGGCGATGCCCGGCTGACCATACGGGTCGTCATAGGAACCGCTCACCAGTCCGCTCGCGGCGAGCACCAGCGGACCCGTCCCGGTGACGCCGCTCGCGGAGCCCCGCGAAAGGTCGGCACGCGCGAAGCTCACGGCGGGAGCGTTCGCCGGCTGCGGGACCAGGGTTGGTGTCGGTGCGGGCGTGCTCGTGGTCACGACGGCGCTCGGCGCGGTCGTCCCATCACTCGGAGGCGTGGTCGTGCCCACGCACGTCGCGGCGAGCAGCGTGGCGGCGACTGCGATCGCGGATCGTCGCGCTCCCTGTCCTCTCCTCACACGTCGCGCATCGAGACTAGCGCGGATAGAGTCACATTCGTGAGCACCCTGCCACGCGCCGAGCTCTTCTGGTCGACCGAGCGGGTCGCGTCCGCGATCGGCGATCCGGGCGTGCGCATCGTCGATTGCCGGTTCAGCTTCGACGAAGATATGCGCGCCCGTTACCTCGACGGGCACGTGCCGGGGGCCGTGTACGTGAACTGGGCCGAGGATCTCTCCGCGCCCCCGCCGGCGTCCGGCCATCCACGCTGGATGCTGCAGGCCCCGGGCGACTTCGCCCGGACGATGGCCCGCCTCGGCATCGGCAACGAGACGACGGTCGTGGGTTATGACTCCGAAGGCGGCCATCACGCCGCCCGGCTCTGGCTGGCCCTTCGGCGGTTTGGGCACGATCGCATGGCGGTGATGGAGGGTGGTATCCAGAAGTGGATCGCCGAAGGCCGGCCGCTCGAGACCGGAGCGCGATCCCTGGAGAAGCCGGCGGTCTTCACGCCCCGTCCGCGCGAGGGGGTCGTCGCATCGAAGGAGGACGTCCTGGCGGCCGTGCGCTCGGGCGACCCCTGGCTGCTCGACGTGCGCCGCGACAGTGAGTTCACCGGCGTCGAGAAGCGCGCGGCGCGCGGCGGACACATCCCCGGCGCGGTGAACATCCTCTGGAAGGACGCTCTCAAAGAGGATTGGACGCTACGCGACGCGGACGAGCTCGAGGAGTTCTACATGAACGCGGGTTTCGGACCCGAGACGAGCACGATCACGTACTGCCAGGCCGGCGTGCGCGCCGCGTTCACGCACCTCGTGCTGACCGCGCTCGGTCACGACGAGGTGCGCACGTACGATGGTTCGTGGGAGGAGTGGGGCAACGAACCCGACCTCCCGATCATCACCGGACGAAGCTGAGGCTGCCGCTCGCCGCGATCGACGGAAGAACGTGGATCACAAAGAAGATGCCATCGTCCTCGAGCCACGCGGCTCCATCGACCACGCCTCGGAGACCGAGGCGATAGTCACCGGCGGTGGTCGGGGCCCGAAGCGTGAACTCGAACCAGCCGACCTCGCCCGGACCCACATACTCGGTGGTCGTCGAGGTCAGCCGATTCGCTGAGAGCCAGTCGGCCGCCAGGTCTGGACGTTCGGCATCTTGCGGTTCGCTCGTGCCGAGATTGGCCTGCTGATCGGCGACTCCCCGGTACCAGCCACGTGATCCGGTGTTCGTGAGCGCCACCACAAGGGTCGTCCGCTCACCGGCGGCGACAACCGGGTCCGGGCTTTGCGCGGACCAGCTCGCGTGATAGCCGGAATCGGGAGGGAGCGCCACCTGCGCGGGCGTGGCGTAATGCGACTGAACGCTCGCGGTCGTGACCGCCCGAGCGGCGGGAACGGCGCGGACGACGTCGACGACGCCGCCGAAGTCCGCGGTCCAGTACCAGCCGTACGTCGATCCGGTCGTGTACCCGTGCCCGACGCCGATCGCGTGGTACTGCGGGTTCACGAGGACCGCGTAGTGCGCGGGGCTGTTGATCCACCCATTCAGCACGTCGGCCGTCGTCGTGTAGCCGGCGGCGAGGTCCTCTCCGGTCCACGTGCCGAAGGCCGGGTAGCCCGCGTCGAACATGCGCTGCGTCGGCGAGCGCCCGTCGAGCGAGGTGTGGGCGAAATAGTTGCGCGCGCCCATGTCGGCGGACATCCATTTCGCTGCGACGGTCAGCGTGTCGGAGACGGTAAGGGTTGGCAGACCCCGCGCCGCGCGAAACGCATTGATGCGCGCGACGAGATCCTGCTCGACCCCATCGATGCCCGCTCCCTCGGCGAGCAGCGGTGCGAACGAGCCAAGCACGCCCACGACCGCAAGCACGCTCGCCACGGTGGCCGCGGTAAATCGCATGAGCCCTCCCCTCGGTGCAGCCCATGCTTGATGCGGACGCCTCCGGGAAGAGTCGCGTCAGGGTCTCAACGAAACCGGTCGATGCGGACTTGATCCGAGGGGCTCGGTTGCCTACCAGGTGCTAGCGGCGTCGGATCGCGCTGTCGATCTCCGCGGCGAGCTCGGGCGGCACGTCTGCCTCGATGCGGATGCCGGCCTCTTCGTAATCTCTTCTTGACGCGCTTCCAGCCGGCAGCGGCGGCCTCCGCGAGACGCACGCGCAACGCGTCCAGACCGTCGCCGTTGCGCGCCGACACGAGGATTGCCGCGGGAAACTCGGCTGCGAGCGCCTCGCGGAGCGCCTCACCTTCTTCGCCGCGCAGACGATCGATCTGATTCAAGACGACCAGGCGAGGACGATGCTCAAGCCCGAGCGACGCAAGCGTCTCGTCGACGACGCGCATGTGCTCGTGCAGATTCGGATGCATCACATCGGCGACGTGTACGAGGAGATCGGCATCGGCGAGCTCCTCGAGCGTCGCGCGGAACGCGGCGACGAGAGTCGGCGGCAGCTTGTTCACGAAGCCGACGGTGTCCGAAAGGAGGATCGTCGCGCCGCTCGGAAGGGCCGCGCGCCGTGTGGTCGGGTCAAGCGTCGCGAAGGGCTGATCCGCGACGAGCACGTCCGAGCCGGCGAGCGCGTTCATCAGCGTCGATTTCCCGGCGTTCGTGTACCCGACGATGGCGGCGAGGAACATTCCTTCGCTCGCGCGCGAGCCTCGAGCCCGCTCGCGCTGTCGCGCGACCTCGTCGAGCTGCTTTCGCAGATCCTGGATGCGTTTGCGGATGATCTGACGGTCGCTCTCGAGCTTCGATTCGCCCGGACCGCGCGTGCCGATGCCACCGCCGAGGCGCGACATCTCCTTGCCGCGTCCGGTGAGGCGCGGCAGCCGATACTCGAGCTGCGCGAGCTCGACCTGGATCCGACCCTCGCGCGAGCGCGCATGTCTCGCGAAGATGTCCAGGATCACGGCCGAGCGGTCGACGACGGCCACGCCGGTGATCTCCTCGAGCGTGCGCTGCTGCGACGGCTTGAGCTCGTCGTCGCAGATCACGATATCGGCGCGGAGGCGCGACACCTCGCGGCCGATCTCGCCGGCCTTTCCCTTGCCCACGTAGGAATTCGGATCGCGCGTCCTTCGAGCCTGCAGCGAGCGCCCGGCGACGATCCCTCCGGCCGCTTCGACGAGAGATCCGAGCTCATCGAGCGAATCGTCGCCGTCGAGCCGCGAGCGCGGGATCTCGACGCCCACGAGGTAGGCCCGCTCGGGCGGTGTCTCGGTCTCGATCAGGGTGTCGACCCCTCGAAGACGTACTCGGCGGGACCGGCGAGCTCGAACACGCGCGGTCCCGCGCGGACGAACAGGTCGCCACCCGGTACACGCACCGTGACGAGCTCCGCCATAGGCTGGTCCGCCATCGCGGCCGCCACGGTGGCGCACGCGCTGGTCCCGCACGCGAGAGCACCGAGGGCTCTCCTAGTCATTTCTGCTCTCGGCCGTTGTTCGAATACCCATGATGAGCAGCCAGGCTCCAGAAATCATGAAGGCAAGCAGGCCGATCATCGAAATCGCCGCCAGATACAAACCAGCGAGGTATCCGCCGAATAGCAAGGCAGCACCGACGATTTCGACGAGATGAAGCGCGGTGCCGCCGATCAGTCGAGGAGTTTGGAGCCCCACCGAGCTTCCACCGAGGCGAATGGCCTGAACATAGCCGTAGACGTAGACGATCCCGGCCGCGGCCGAGACGATGAGCCATTCCAGTCCTACCGCCTGATGATCCTGACCGCCCATCACCCCAAGACCGCAGATCATGAAGATGGCAGTGAACCCGGCGATCGTGCCGACCGCCCGACGGCGGTGCGTTGGGTCTCGCGCGATGAGGTTCGGGTTGAGCGACATCGCGACAAACACCAAGCCGGTCAAAGCCGCAGCTGCCCCGCCGACGGTGATGAAGTAGTCATGCCACTCATCGGGTCGATAGATGTCAGTCATCGGCATGGGTTCTCTTCGGTGTATGTGACCGGGATTGGCTTCGTCACGAGGCGAGCTCGCCCCGGAAGACGTACTCCGCGGGCCCCACTAGCTCATAGCGATCCGGTCCTGGTCGGACGAGAAGCGTTCCTCCCGGAAGCCTGACGCGCACCTCGCGAGCGTTTACCTCGCCCAACGAAAGAGCTGCTACTACTGCGCCCAGCGCACCCGTCCCACAGGCGAGCGTCTCCCCAACCCCGCGCTCGTCGACCCGGAGCAGGATGAGGTCGGGCGCTACGACGCGCGCGACCTCCACGTTCGCGTCGCCGAGGGCTGCGCGCGCGGCCACCGCGAGCGCCGTCAGATCCGCATTCGCGGGATCCGGGACAAAGAGCACGACGTGCGGATTACCAAAGCTCACGCGATATCCACGCACGCCGTCGACGGCGATGGGCTCGGGCGAGCGCGGTCGCGCGAAGGCGATCGCGATCCCGGTCCCCTCCCCGCGCGCCACCACGTCGCCGCCCGCAAAGGAAAGCTCCACCTCATCGCCGCCGTGACGGTCGAGAAGATACCGTGCCACGCACCGCGCGCCGTTCCCGCACGATTCGCCCATTGAACCGTCCGCGTTATGTATGGTCACGCGCCAGCAGCGTCCCCGCGCCTCGCCGATGACGAGCACACCGTCGGCTCCGATCCCGCGCCGGCGGTCGCAAAGATCGCGCACCCGTGCGGCGGTCATGTCGGCCGGTCCATCCACGATCACGAAGTCGTTCCCGCAGCCGTGCATCTTCGTGAACTTCATGCGGCGGCCTCGACGATCTCCGGGAGTGGGTCGGTCGTCGTCGGGTCGAACCAGCGGATCGCAGCGTCGCGGCGGAACCAGGTCATCTGGCGTCGAGAGTAGGCGCGCACATCGCGGGCGGTGCGGGCGATCGCGGTCTCCAGATCGATCTCGCCCCGTAAGAGCGCCGCCCAGTGCACGTATCCGTGCGCGCTCATGCTCGGCAGGCGCGGATCGATGCCACGCGCCACGAGACTGCGTGCCTCGTCCAGCACGCCCTGCGCGACCATGTCGCGAACGCGCCGCTCGATCGCCGCGACGAGGACCTCGCGCGGCGGGCGGAGGCCGATGCGGAGCGCCGCCAGCGGTGCCCCGCGGACGCGCGGTACCGGACCGCCCGCGATGGTGGCGACCTCGAGGTAACGAACGAGTCGCCGCCGGTTACGCGGATCCACACGCGATGCGGCGTTCGGGTCCATCGCGCGTAGCCGCTCGTGCAGCGTCGCGGGATCCTCTGACTCAATTCGTGCGCGGACCTCCGGATCGTGCGGCAGCGAGGCGAGTTCGAGCCCATCGAGGAGCGCCCGGACGTAAAGACCCGTCCCGCCGACGACGAGGGCCACACGCCCGCGCGCGCGGATCCCCGCAAGTACGGCGCGGCCGTCCCGCTGGTAGCGAAGGACGTCGTAACGCTCGCCCGGATCGACGATGTCGACGAGGTGATGGGGAATGCGAGCGCGCTCCTCGATCGTCGGCTTCGCCGTTCCGATGTCCATCCCGCGATAGACCTGACGAGAATCGGCTGAAACGATCTCGCCGCCCATTCGCTCCGCGACGCGCATCGCGAGCGCGCTTTTACCCGAGGCGGTCGGGCCGACGATGGCGATCACGTCCGTACCGCCGCCTCCATCGCGCGGAGCGCGTCGCGAGCTCGCGCGATCGTGGCCTGGTCCGGCGCGAGCTCGCCGTAGCGAAGATCCTCGAAAGCCGCGACGATCGGCGACGCCGCGGCCCATCGCGGATCAGCGCCCGCGATGCGCATCTGGTGCTCCGACGGCGTTTCGGCGGCGGCACGCCAGCCCTGACCCGCGTGATCGGCGAGCGCGAGCAGGCGCCAGTAGATGAGCCGGACGGCGGCCGCGGGCGTTCCGTCATCGCGCGGCGCGCGGCGGCGGGCGGAGCCTCGAGGGAAGAGCGAACGGAGCGTTGCCCCGAGCGTGAGACCCGACGCAGCCGCGCGTTCGAGCTCCGCGCCATCGGGAAGCGTAAGGCGTCGTTCTCGTACCGCGCGCTCGAAAAGCACGACGGCCACGAGCAGGACGACGATCACGACGACGATCTCCAGACCGCCGACGACGAGCGGTCGCGTCCGTTCGATGTTGCGGAGCATCGCCACGTCGTCGCTCGGGGCACCCTGACTGGGTAACGAGAAAGGATTCCACCGCCGCAGAAGGGGTTCGAGGAGCGCGTAGACGAGCGCCGCGAGATAGCCGATCGGCAGCAGGAGCGTGAAGACGATCTCGTCGAACGTGGGCGCGAGCGCTTCCCCAAGATCGCGAAGGAGTTGATCGACCGCGGGCGCCGCCAGCGCGGCGAGGAGCGCCCCAATACCGAGGGCGAAGACGACCGAGTTCGCCGACGAGAGACGGGCCGGCCCCGAGGTGCCGGTCGTCAGGGAGAGCTCCTCGGCGGAGCGCGCGACCGAGAGCGCTACCGCCGACGCCGCGATGAAGATGAGCGCGAGCGGAACGAGCGGCGTGCTGTCGACACGAGCGGGGCCGACGGAGACGATGGCGAGCGCCAGCGCCCCGAAGGGCACGGCGTTCCGCGCGTCGCTCCACCGCACCGCACCGCGCGCCAGCGACACGACTCGCCAGAGATAGATCTCCGAGACGATGACGAACGTGATGGTGCGCCCGCCCCACGACACGACGTCGAGCGGATGGGTCGGCAGCAACACGGCCACGAGCAGCCCGACGCCAAGGGTCGTTCCCACGATCGCCGTCCCGCGGCCCTCTGATCCCGTCTCGCGCAGCGCGGCGACGAGCACGAGGGTTGCGCCGATCAGCGCGAACGTCGTCGGCGTCAAGGCGAGCGGCTCGAGGCCGCCCGGCATGTGCACGAGGGCGAGGAGGCACGCGAACGCGATCGCCTCCATCACCGCGCGCGCCACGAGGAGCGCCGCGAAGGCGCGCGAGCTAGACCGCCGCACTGCGCTCCCGCGGGGTGAGGAGGTCATGTGACACGCCCTGGACCACAAGATGCGCGGCGAGGGCCGCGGGTATCTCGTCCACGGACACGATGAGGACGCGGTGGTGCGCGCGACGAAGCGCGACGGCCGCGTTCGCGAGCCCCGAGCCGAGCCGAGGCGTGACGATGATGAGCGTCGCGCCCCACGGAAGACGGCCGCGCTCGCGGAGGAAGACGGTCTCGGGCGCTCCGACTGCGTAGGGGCCCAGGCGCGCGAGGATCTCGAGGCTGCGGGTGAGCGACCGCGGTCCGCGTCCGCCAGACGTATGAGCTCGGCCGCCGCGGAGACAACGAGCTCGGCGGCCTCGGGATCGGCCTGGATCCAGTACTGCTCGTATGACGCGACGTTGACGAGGAAGATCGAGTCGAGGCTGGTCGCCGGTTCGTAGAGCTTCGTCTGCAGCTCGCGAAGGCGGGCCGAGGCCTTCCAGTGGATCTCCTTGCGCGCGTCGCCGCGGCGATGGGGCCGGACTCCGCGAAAGCGGAGGGGATCGGGTACCAGCCCGCGACGCGTGGCCGTCTCGGCGAGGGGTCGCAGCGAGGCAAGCGCGCGATCGCGGACAGCGAGCGGCGCAGGGTAGGCCGTGACCTCGGGAGCGAGTGCCACGGTCCGTTCGCTCTGGGTGAAGCCGAGCCAGTCGCCGGCACGCAGGCGCAGGGGCCCGATCGCATAGGCGCCGCGGGCCGGGACGCGGACGGGCAGGCGCACGAGGACGCGTTCCCGCCCGCGCATTGGAAACCCAAAATCGATCCAGCCACGTGGACTCCCGGGCGCCGGCCTGGGAGGCTCGACCCCTTCGGCGAGGAAGAGACGCGCGTCCAGCCACGGCAACGGCAGTGGCTTGCGGTTCACGATCTCGACGGTCGCGATCGGAAGCTCGCCGGCGATGATCCGATCCGGGGTGAGCGTGACACGCGCGTCCACCGCCGCCAGCGCGAGGCGACCGGTGATCTCGACGACGAGCCACGTGATCAGAGCGCCAACGGCAAGCACGATGACCGCCGGCGCACGGCTGATGGCCGCCGCGCCGAGGAAGAGCAAGACGATCTGCCAGGGGAAGTGTCCGGTCCGCAGGTCGAGCGGATGAGTCTCCATCGGTTCAGCCGGCCGTCGCGGCGACGTCCTCCGCCGGTACCGGTGTGCGCGCGAGGACCTCGGCGATGATCACGGTGGTCGTGCGTCCACGCATCTGGGCATCCGCGTTGAGGAAGAGCCGGTGACGCAGGACCGCGACCGCCTGCGCCTTCACGTCGTCGGGAAGAACGTAGGCGCGACCGCGAATGGCGGCATGCGCCTGTGCGGCCCGATAGAGCGCGAGAGCGGCTCGAGGACTCGCACCCAGGTCGACGCCGTCGATGCGCCGGGTCCCGCGCACGATCTCGACCGCGTAGCGCCGGACCGCGTCGCCGACGCGCACCCCGTGGACCTCGTCGCGCAGCTCGGCGATCTCGGCGGGATTGAGGATCGGCCGGAGCGTCTCGGCGCGGACGTTCGCCGGCCCGTGGATCCTCAAAATCGTGTCCTCATCATCGGCGTCGGGGTAGCCGAGATTCAAAAGAAAGAGGAACCGGTCGAGCTGCGCCTCCGGCAACGGAAAGGTGCCTTCGAGCTCGACCGGGTTCTGGGTCGCGATGACCAGGAACGGGTCAGGCAGCGTGTGCGTGGCCTCGTCGACGGTGACCTGGCGCTCCTGCATCGCCTCGAGCAGCGCCGACTGCGCCCGCGGAGTGGCGCGGTTGATCTCGTCGACGAGCACCACGTTCGCTGAGAGCGGACCGGGCCGGTACTCGAACGCACCGGCGCGCTGGTCGTAGATCGAAACGCCGGTGATGTCGCTCGGCACCAGATCGGGCGTGCACTGGATGCGCCGGAAGGTGAGGTCGAGCGACCGCGCGACCGCTCGCGCGAGGGTGGTCTTTCCCACGCCGGGCACGTCGTCGAGCAGGACGTGGCCTTCCACCAGAAGGGCGCCGAGGAGCTGCTCCGTGACCTCGCGCTTCCCGACAACGACCGCGCCGACGTGCTCGACGAGGCGCTCTGCGGCGCCCCGAACGGTGAGACTCACGCGAGAACTATGCGGCCTCCAGTTTCGGGACGGAGGCTCGGCGCGATGCGGGCCCGCCGCGAATGACGCTCGCGGTCACGAGCGCGACCGCGAGGCTGACGAAGGCACCCACCGCGTGCAACGCGAGCACGATCGGATCCTGCTCGCGCATCGAGAACGGCGTGAAGGACCGCTCGATAAAGAGGATGAGCGAGATGCCGATCAGCGCGCGCAGCGCGACCTTCCCGCCGTGCATGGCACGCGCCGCGACCGCGAGGGCGACCGCCGCGAAGACATAGACGATCCAACCCGAGCCGTCGCTGGACGTGGTCCAAGCCTTCCCGCCCGGCACGTAGCCCTCGTAGATGCCGTCCGCGACAAGCGCGAGCGCCAGAGCGACCGTCACCCCGCCGATGAGCCACGCGTTCCGCCTGGCGACGGCGCTCCGGCGACCCCTCGCTTCCGTGTCATGTTCGGGTTTCGCGGTGGCCGGGCTCGAGCCCTCCAATGAGAAGAGCGTGTCGACATCCGGTGCCGCATTTCCGAGGCGCCAGACACGAAGTGCCGTGACGAGGATGAGCAGCTCAACGCCGGCGGTCGCGAAATGCGTGATGACCGACTCGACCGGCTTCGGTCCGAGCGCGAACGCGGTGACCGGACGCTCGATCAGGAAAAAGACCGAAAGGCCGATGCGCGACTGAAGGCTCCGCTCGCTTCCGCGCGCGACCATGATCGCCACGACCGTGTTGAGGATCGCGAACACGTAGGAAATCTCCGCGAGGTTGTCGTACCTGCCGGTGAACCAGGCCGGGCCTCCTGGGTACACGCCATCGAAGAAACCGTCGACGACAAAGAGGACCGACGCCAGCAACATCAGGAGGACGACCGGACGGAGCGCCCCTGCCACCCGAGACCCCCTTCTTTCCCGCGGAATGTTATTCCTAGGCGCGGCCTCTACGCGATTCGAGACGCTCGATCGTCTCCGGCGGGACGAATACGCCGCCGAGGTCCGTACCGTGATCGCCGCGCCCGTGGAAGTCGCTGCCTCCGGTTGGGACGAGGTCGAGCGTGCGCGCGCGATCGAGACAGCGTGCCGTCATCTCGGGCGTGTGCTCGCCGTAGTAGGCCTCGATGCCCGCAAGCCCGACGGCAACCAGCTCCGGTAGCAGCTCGTCGAGTCCGAGCACGGTCCCGGGATGCGCGAGCGAGGGCACGCCGCCGTGCTCTCGCACGAGCGTCACGGCCTCGATGGGACTGAGCCCGACGCGCGCGACGTACGCGGGCGAGTCCTTCGCGAGAAGCGTGTCGAACGCCGCGTCGTAGCTTTTGACGTAGCCCTTCTCGAACAGCGCCTGCGCGAGATGGGGCCGCCCGAGCGCACCACCCTGCGCGATCTCGAGGACACGCACGAGGTCCACGGCATAGCCCAGCGCGTTCAGGTTTCCGACCATGAGCTCTATGCGACGTCCGCGGTTCTCGCGGAGCCAGCGGAGACGGTCCTCGAGCGCCGCATCCTGCGGATCGATGAAATAGCCGAGCACGTGCGCGTCGCCCCACTCGGATTCGGTGTTGAGCTCGGTCGCCGGGATGATCCGGACACCGAGGCTCTCGCCGGTGGCGGTGGCCTCCGCGATCCCGGCGAGCGTGTCGTGATCGGAGAGCGCCTGGATCTTCACCCCGCGTGCCGCTGCGCGCTTCACCAGCTCGGCCGGCGAGAGCGCACCGTCGGAGCGGAGCGAGTGCGTGTGAAGGTCGATGGCGTAGCCCGCGGTTATGGCTGCCACTCGCGGTCGAGGCGCTCGATCGCGAGGGCGCGCCCGGACGCATCGTCGATGTCGACGACCACACTGTTGAACTGCACGACCCCCGACGCCACCTCGAAGCGACGCGGAAGGTGGTCGAGGAAACGCGACACGATGATCGACGGCTCGATCCCGAGGACCGAGTCACGCGGCCCGACCATCCCGGTATCGGCGAGGAGCGCCGTGCCTTGCGGAAGGATCCGCCCATCCGCCGTTGGCACATGCGTGTGGCTGCCGAGCACGGCCGAGAACCGCCCATCGAGGTGCCACCCCATCGCGAGCTTCTCGCTCGTCGCCTCGGCGTGCCAGTCGAGGATGCGGATCCTCGGCGCGCGCTCGCCGAGCTCCGCTAGGAGCGCGTCGACCGCACGGAACGGGTCGTCCTGCTCGGCCATGAAGACGCGCCCGAGCGCATTGACGACGAGCACACCGTCCTGGATGACCCAGCCTTTACCGGGATTCCCCGGGGGCAGGTTCAGCGGCCGGATGCAGAACTCGAGCGCGTCGATCTCTTTGAGAAAGGCGCGCTGGTCCCAGACATGGTTTCCGTTGGTGATGACGTCGGCGCCCGCACCGTGGATCTCGCGTGCGATCTCACCCGTGAGGCCCGCACCGCCGGCGGCGTTCTCACCATTCAGGATCACGAGATCGACGTTTCGTTCGCGCCTGATCGCGGGGAGCAGTGCGGCAACGGCTTGGCGGCCGGGCTTTCCGACAACGTCGCCGACGAAGAGGACCTTCACACCGAGGTCAGCAAGGGAGCGCGTTCAGCTGATCGACGGTCGCGTTGTAGGCGGCGACCTTCGCGTCGATGTCGTTCGCGAGGGCGTTGTACTGATCGACGAGTCCGATGTACGTGTTGTAGACGTCGGGCGGGAGCTGGCGCGACGGGTATTGCGCGACGATCGCGTCGATCTTGGCTTTGACGACCGCCGCCTGGGCCTTCGCGGCGTCCACAGTTGCGCCCTGCGTCAAAAGACGCGCGCCGAGAACGTTCCGCTGCGTCACGCAGGGGTCGGCCGGCGGCGCGGGGATCTGGGTGAAGCCCATGGTCCGCAGCTCCCGCTCGGAGAACCGATTCGGGCAGCTCTCGAGGCCGCGGCCCACGAGGCATGTCACCGGGTGTGTCATGAGTCCGTACTGATCGACGCCCTGAAGGAGTCTCGTGAAGGGCGACGGCCACGGAGTTCTCCGCCGAGACCGTCCCGAACTCGTCCACCGCGTAGACGAGAACGCGCTGGCTTCCGTCGGCAGCGAGCAGGTGCACCGAGGTCCCCTTTCCGGGAAGGACGTAGACGACCAGATCGGCCGACGACGGCACCAGGGTGAGGGCGCCAAGTCCGCGCGTCGCGAGCTTCCACTCGTTCTGGAGGGTCGCGGTCATGCGCGCGATGTCGGCGTCGCGCGCCGGAACAAGGCTCGGGTCGAGACGTTGCGTCACGCCCGAAAGTCCGGCGATCGGGTCGACGGCCTCGACGCGCGTCGTGAAGCCCTTCGCGTCGAGACTCCTCGGCGTCACCGTGAATTCCGCCCAGCTGTCGGTCTTGCCGCGCTCGCCCGAGCACGACACCTCGTGACGTCCGTGACCGGCTGGGATCAGCGGCGTCGGGTACGTCCACGCGACGATCCCGTTCAGATCGGCCTTCGCGCTCAGCGTTTTGGGCGGTCCGTCACCAACACTGCCGGGGTCGACCTTGATGGCGAGCTCGCAGCTATCGAGCGGCTGCGTCTTGATCTGAAAGGAACCGTACGTCGACGCGACCACAGCGATGGGTGAGGCCGACGGGCTGGGCGATGCGCCACCCAGGTCCCCGGTCGCTCCCGGGAACCGTTGCGTGCCGACCGGGGCGCACGCCGCGAACAGAAGCGTCACTGCGGCGACGAGCCGCGGCATTCTCATTGGCCACTCGATTGTGACGGTGCGCTCTAGGCGGGCGGGTTTCCGTGCTGGAGCGTTTCGGCTATTTGGCGTATTCCACCGCGCGGGTCTCGCGGATCACCGTGACCTTGACCTGACCGGGGTACTGCAGCGTGTCCTGGATCTTCTGTGCGATGTCGCGGGAGAGCCGCGCCGTCTGAAGATCGTCGAGCTGCTCGGGCTTGACCACGACCCTGACCTCGCGGCCCGCCTGGATCGCGAACGATTTCTCGACACCCGGGAAGCTGTTCGCGACGCTTTCGAGCTCCTGGAGTCGTTGGATGTAGTTCGAGACGATCTCGCTGCGAGCACCGGGCCGCGCCGCGCTGATGGCGTCGGCGGCCGAGATCAGCGTTCCGACCCGTACCGCTTGAGGAGCTCGCCGCCGATGACGGTGTGCGGGCCCTCAACTTCGTGATCGATCGCCTTGCCGATGTCGTGCAGAAGGCCGGCGCGCTTCATCGTCTGCGGGTCGTATCCGGTCTCTGAAGCGAGCATTCCCGCGACGTGCGCGACTTCGATGGAATGACGCAGCACGTTCTGGCCATAGGACGTTCGGAAATGCAGCCGTCCAAGGAGCTTCACCAGGTCCGGATTGAGTCCGCCGATGCCGACCTCGTAGATCGCCGCCTCTGCCGCTTCCTTCATGACCTGGTCGATCTCGGTCCGAGCCTTGCCGACCATCTCCTCGATCCGCGCGGGATGGATGCGCCCGTCCACGAGAAGCCGCTCGAGCGCGCGCTTCGCGACCTCGCGGCGAATGGGGTCGAAACCGGAGACGACGACCGCCTCGGGAGTGTCGTCGATGATCAGGTCTACGCCGGTGAGGGTTTCGAGGGTTCGGATGTTCCGCCCTTCGCGGCCGATGATCCGACCCTTCATGTCGTCGCTCGGGAGAGCCACGACCGTCACGCTGTGCTCGGCTGTGTGCTCGGCGGCATAGCGCTGGAGCGCCATGGTGATGATGTCGCGGGCCCGCTCGTCCGCCCGCTCGCGGGCCTCGACCTCGAGCTCGCGCACCTTGCGGCCGGTGATGTCGCGCATCTCTTCCTCGACCCGGTCGAGGAGAAGGCCGCGCGCCTCCTCCATCGTCAAGGAAGCGACCCGAGCGAGCTCGGTGCGCTGCTCGTCCTGGAGCTGTGCGATTTTCCCACGCTCGGCTTCGAGCTCCTGCTCTTTCTGACCGAGGCGGCGGTCGCGCTCGTCGACCTGCGCGATCTTCTGATCGAGCTGCTCGTCCTTCTTGTCGAGCCGGCCTTCGTAGCGCTGAAGCTCGGCTCGACGCTCACGGTTTTCCAGCTCGGCGGTCTTTGCGACTTTGAGGGCCTCGTCCTTGGCCTCGAGGATGATCTGGTTCTGCCTGGCTCGCGCCTCGGCGAGCAGGCGGTCAGCGTTCGCCCGCGCGGTCGTTTCGCTCGTGAGCGCGAATGAACGCCGCAGAAGAAGGGCGATCCCGAAGCCGACGATAGCCGCGACGAGGGCCACGAGGCCCACGACGACGATGTCGGGCATGTCGGCGATCCTTTCCGTGCCGCGTGTGCGGGGACGGTCGCTTGTGTGACTACGCTCGCCCCCGTTTTCGCGTAAGTGACCGGCGGAACGGGGCGCTCCACCAGCCACGTTGGTTCACAAAGTTTTTGGTGTGGTCAGGATAACGCAGGTTCACACGCCGCGTACGAAACGCGTACAGGCTAGGCTCGCGGGCGTGGCGGTCCCGGAGAACGAGACGCGGCTCAACGAGGCCGCGCTCGCTTCCCTTCTCGCCTCCGGCGCCGGCTGGACACGCGACGGAGCGGCGCTCACGAAGACCTTCACCTTCAAAGGCTTCAAGGGAGCCGTGGCGTTCGTCAACCGGGTGGCCGAGGCGGCAAACGCGGCGAACCACCATCCCGACATCCACCTCGAGCGTTACAAGACCGTTCGGATCGTCCTCACGACCCACGTCGCCCATGGCCTGACCGACGCCGACGTCGACCTCGCGAGGGCGATCGACGCTGTCCAGGGTGGCTGAGGGAACCGGCGGTGAGGCGCACCTGTAGGGAAAACATGCGGGTCCCACTTGCTCTTTCGTTGCTCATTGCAGCGTGCGGATCGTCGGTCTCGGTCAACGAGAGCGTCTCGCCGACGGGCGCGCCGCCCGCGAGCACGGCGTCTTCCTCACCATCGGCAGCGACGACCTGTCAACCGACCACCTCTCGCGACTCATCCGGCGTGATCACTGCGAATGGCGCGATCGGTGTTCTCGGCGAAGCCTCAACCCCATCGGACACGGCGGCCAATGACTACCTCGTGATCGTCCGACGAGGAGCGCAGGAGCACGAGCAGATCGCCCTGCAGTTCGATGACATTGGTCACACGTCGCCGGCGACGTGGGTGTCCTATCGAGTGGTCGCGACGACTCGGACGAACCCCTGGGGCGATCTCGTATTCGAGGCGGGTTGGAAGCCCATCGGTTTCGCGGGCAGCTGCTGGCGCGTCATCGCCGACGGGCAGGATACCGGCCTCGTGCTGTTCGTTCGGCCCTGAGCCGCGACCGCTAGCACAAAAGCGTGAAGAGGGGCGCCCCTTTCGTGCGCCCCTCTTCGGTTCGCTGATTCGCGAAGCGCGGCTAGGGAGCGTTCGTGAAGCTGAAGATGTCCGAGTTTCCGAAGTTTGGGGCGCAATCCTGCTGCGGTGCGGGACGCGCGACGGTCGTACCTCCGGTCGCGATGTCCTGGCGCCACGCGTCGATCGCCGGGCAATCCGCGGCGACTCGTGTGTCGTTCCAGACCGCGACACCATACGTTCGGGTCGCTGCCGCATACACATAGTCGCCGAGGAACTCCGCTACGAGGTTGTTCTGGCTCGACCCTCTCGGGTCACCGGCGGTGCCGCGATGGACTTCGGCGAACGCGCCGGTTGCGGCGGTGCCGGTTGCGGTCGCCTGCATGAACACGCCGACAAGTGAGCGTGGGGTAGCCGTCGTCGGCTGGTATGCCGTGGTGAACGCGTTATAGACGACGTAGACGTTCGTGCCGTCCGGCGAGATCGCGGGCGCGGCGTAATACCCACGATCGGTCGCACCCTCGATGGCCCGTGGCGTTGCCCACGTGGCCCCAAGGTCGGTCGATTCGGTAAAGAAGACGTGCGGCTTCGTGATCTCACCACTGACGTAGCTCATCACGATCCGGTTCGCCGGTGTTCGGATCGCTGATGCCGGGCTGGGTCACGGGACCCACGACCGGCTGCGGCTTCGACCAGCTCGTGCCGCCGTCGGTCGAGATCGACTGGATCTCGAAGGCGTCCGCGCCCTGGCGTCCGATGCCGTAGAGGTATGCGTTTCCGGTGCTGTCGGTGCGAATCGTGCAGCCGTCCATCGGATTGCGGTTGCGGTTGTTCGCGGCCGCGCCGATCTGCTGGACGCTCCACGTGTCGCCGCCGTCATGCGAGACGCCGACCTGGAGCGGCGCGGGGGCGGCATTGGGGCTGAGCTCCTGCCCGCGGAAGGCCGCCCAGCACACGTACACGGTGCCGAAGAACGCGCTCGAAGAGGCGTTGTCGGCCCAGACCTGCTCCTTGTCGGAGAAGGTGGTCGATGACTGCTTCGAGATGACCACCGGCGGCTTCCAGGCGGCCTTCCCGGCCGCGCCGCCCGTCGCCGCGACGGCGGCGTTGTCGGTGCGTGAGACCGCGATCGCTTCGAAGCCTTTGAACGCTTCCTCTGATCGAGTCGCGCCGAGGTTCGAGGTCAGGTTCGCGTAGTACAGACGCGAGCCATTGGCCCACGAGAAGCTCCCGTTCGCGCCGGGCTTCGGGCCAAAGGCCACGGCCGGGTCGCCGTCGGAGACGAGCCCGTTCTCGTAGTACCAGGGAAGCGTGCCGATCGGTCCGACCACAGGCGTGCACGCTGGGTCAGAAGATCCCGGCACGCCCTGGCAGCCACGGGCAGTCAAACCGTCGTATGTCGGCTGCGTCCAGGTCTTGCCCGAGTCGAATGAGAAGTAGATGCCCGAGACACCGACTCCGTTGGTAAACGGGCAGGTCGTGTCGTTTCCGGCGTTGCAGGCCTCCATGTCGATGTTGTCGTTCGCACCCGACGCGAGCACGTTCGCGTGATTGGCGTCGATCGCGACCGAGGGTTCGTTCTGCTTGTTCTCTGAGAACGGCGCCGTTGGACTGCCGGTATTGACGAGAGTGGAGACGCCGGCGGCTCCGGCGAGTGCGGTGATCGTGACGAGCAACGCGATAGTGAGCGGAAGCACGAGGAATTTGCGCATGGACCTCCCCTAATGCCCGAGTGGATCGGGCTCGGGCGAGTCTACGAGGGTTGGCTCGCGCTCTGTACCAAGCATGCGAGCTGGCCGTGACCGAGTTGCGTTGGCGCTAACGAAGGTCGATCGCGAATGCGGTCCAAAAGCCGAAGGGTCGCGGTATTTGCGGATCAGGCTCGAGCCCGACCAACCAACGTCCGGCCAAAGACTCTGGAAGCTCGATGACCTGTGCCGGCGCAGTTTGCGCGGCCGACGGAGAACGAGGCTCATCGAGTCGCACCCTGATGGTCANNNNGCCGCCAGCGCCGGGCAGTCGGCCGTCCCGTCGGCCAGCTGCACTCGTGTGAAGTCGATCGCCGGGCACGCACCCACGGCGATCGAGGTGAATGCGACGGTCTGCTCGGAGCTCTGACCGGCCTCGCGCTGCAAGACCGCAGCTCCCCCATTCCCGAGCGGAACGACGACTATCCCCTTCTCGAAGCTCACGTAGAGCGGTAGCGTCGGCAGGCCCGGACCGAGCGAACTGTTCTGCGGATCGAGGAGTTGGGTCACCGCCGCACCGGTGAGGAACGTGGCCGCCGCAGTGGCGACGACCGGAAGTCTGTCTTCGTATCGCGCGATCACGCGTCCAGTGGAAATATCGGTCAGTTCGCTTGCGGGAAACCGTCCGTTCTGCCAACCCTCGTACGAAACGATGGCCCGGTCGCCCGAGAGCAAACCGATGCTGCGTGCTCCCCTCAGTCGGTCAATCCAAGGCAACGTGATGGGAGCCCCTGGATCGAGCGCGAAGAAATCAAACCAGTGATCGGAGGAATTAGACCGAACGATGGCGAGGTTCCAGTCTCGGAGAATCATGGGGGCCATCAGCTGTCCGACTTTGACGTGCGGAAGGCTTCTGAGGAGCGAAAAGGTGCGCGGATCGCGCTCATCGAACGTACCGGGGGGCGAGGTCGTGAACGGCTGATACGCGTAGCAAAGCTCAGCGACGGCGACGCACTCGGAGTCCGTCTTCCACAGGGTCTCGAGGGTCCGAAGGTCAAGGCCGCGCGTCCACGACCCCTCCGCAACGACGACTCCGGAATCCTCGAAGAGGACCAGGTGGGTTGGGGTGAACTCACTTGCGTCCGACTGCTGGGCAACGACTCCTCCTGCCGCGTCAAGACGCATGACTGTTCCGTGCGCTGGAATAAATGGACCCCTGCTGGGGCCGCCGCTCGGGAGTCTCCGGTTTGGCGCTCGATCCCGGACGACGACCCAGCCGCTGTCCTTCAGGGGCTCGACATCAAGGATCACGTTGGCATATGAGTTCGGATCGGAAGGCAAGAGAAGCGTTCCTGCGAATCGCCACACCGTGGGGCCGGCATCTCCGGCAGCGGACTGATGGAGTGTGACTGTCGGCGACCGCGCTGACGGCTGCGATCCGTCATCGGGCCGCGCGATCGGCTGTAGCGCCGTCGCCGAGGGCGCCGCAGTCGACGAGATGCACGAGGCGGTGACAAGCAACGACACAAGGCACGCGAGCCGCCGCATCAAGCCGCCAGTTTCACTCCTGCGTACTGGGTTCGAGGTCGCCATCGGGTCTCGCTATCACCTCGTCGATCACGTCGTAGCCGAACCCGCGCGCGGCGAGGAACGCGTGGATCTTGCGCTTGCGCTCGGGAGGCTCGAGCGATTCCCAGCGCCTCAGCTGGCGCGTGATCGCCCGGCGCGCCCGGTCGCTCTCGCTTTCGGCAGGCATTTCACCGAGCGCGGCATCGATCGTTTCACGGGAGACGCCTTTGCTGGTGAGCTCGCTTACCAGTGCGCGATCGCCCTTCGGACGAAAACGCGATCGCTGCTCGACCCAATACTTCGCGAAATCGAGATCGTCGACATACCGCTGCGCGCGGAGCTTGTCGATCGCGCCGTCGATGGCCTCGTCCTCGTAGCGCTTTCCGCGGAGGTGACGGCGGATCTCGGCAACGCTGCGCGGACGATTCCCAAGGTACTGAACGGCAGCCTCGTACGGGCTGCCGAGCGGCTTCGCCCTAGGGCTAGGCTTCCTCACCGTTCGGGCTTTCGGCGCCGACGGTCAGGTTGCCTGCGCGTACCTTGGCGTCGATCTCAGCCGCGACGTCGGGGTGGTCGCGCAGGAACTGCTTCGCGTTCTCGCGGCCCTGCCCGATACGCGTCTTGCCGTAGTTGATCCACGCGCCGGATTTGTCGAGGACGCCCATGGTGATGCCCATGTCGATGAGCCCGCCCTCGCGCGAGATGCCCTCGCTCGCGAGGATCTCGATCTCGGCGATGCGGAAGGGCGGGGCGACCTTGTTCTTCACGACCTTGACCTTCACGCGGCGTCCGATGACCACGTCGCCCTGCTTGATCGGCTCGATGGGCCGGATGTCGATGCGCACCGATGCGTAGAACTTGAGCGCCCTGCCGCCGGAAGTTGTCTCAGGCGAGTTGTGCACGACCACGCCATCGACCAAGTAGTTATGAGTCCCGTCGACCTCGATGTCGTAGCGGTACCAACGGCGTCCGCCCCAGGCCGCTGGCTTAGGCGTGATGGTGGCGATCGTCGCGGGAACAAGTTCTCGGCGAGGCTCAACGAACGCCGGCTCTACGTCGAAGCGTCCGCGCCATCTCGGGAGCAATTTGCGGCTCATCGAAGGGTG
>VBEU01000023.1 GCA_005883775.1 Chloroflexota bacterium
GAGCTCGGCGATCTTCCCACCGGTCGTAAGCGCGAGGATCTTCGCGCCACGCTTCCGCGCTTCCTCGAAGCTCGAGAGCGTCTCCTCGGTATTGCCCGAGTAGCTGGACACGATGACGAGCGAGTCGCGGCCGACGTAGGCCGGTAGTCCGTAGTCGCGATGCACGCTCATCGGCACCTTGAGCTCTTCGGCGAGTAGCGCCGCCGCGAGGTCGCCGCCGATCGCGGAGCCGCCCATGCCGGCGACGACGATGTTCCGCACGTCGCTATACGCGGGAGCTATGGTCGCCTTGCTCGCGATGGCCCAGGCGTCGCGAACTTGCTTTGGAAGGTCCTTGATACGGCTCAGCATGTCGCCGGGATCCGCCTCGCGGATCCGCTCCACGCTCTCGATCACCGATGTGTCGCGGCTCTCTGCTATCGCCATCGCTATGCCCCCTTCACGATCTTCACGCCGGCATCGAGCAGCGGCGCGAGCTCGCGTTCTTCTTTTGTCTCTGCGTAGACGCGCACGAGCGGCTCGGTCCCGGAGAGGCGGACGAGCAGCCATGAGCCGTCGTCGAGAAAGAACTTGGTCCCATCGTTGGTGTCCAGGTGCACGATCCGTGCGACGGCGTGGCCAGCGAGCTTTTCGGGCGCGGCCTCGCGAAGCGTCCGCATGGTCCGCTCCTTCACGGCCGGGTACTCGGCCGCAGTGATGTGCAGGTCGCGCCGCAGATAAAAGGAAGGGCCGGCCATCTTCATGAGCTCGGCAATGAGATCCGAGGGCTTCTTCTTCGTCTTCAGCATGAAATCGAGGAAGAAGAGGTCGGCCACGATGCCGTCGCGCTCGGGCAGGTGCATCGCGAAGCCGAATCCGCCGGATTCTTCGCCGCCCATCATCGCGCCGGTCTCCTGCATCTTGGGCCCGATGTATTTGAACCCGACTGGGACCTCGTACACCTTCACGCCGTAGCGCTCGCCGAGCCGATCGACCATCGAGGTCATGTTCACGGTCTTGACGACCGGCTGGCGAAGGCCGCGGACCTCGCAGAGGTACCACATGAGGAGCGCGTAGAGCGTCAACGTCGTGACGAAGGTGCCATGCTCGTCCGCGAGGCCGGCGCGGTCGGCATCGCCATCGACAGCGAGGCCAACGTTCGCGCGCTCAGCGGGGATCCGCCGCAGGAACTCGTCGATGTTCGGCGGGATCGGCTCCGGGTTGACGCCACCGAAGTACGGGTTCCGCTCGGCGTGGAGTTCGACGACCTTCGTCTTGCCGCCGCCGATGAGCCTCGGGAAGTACCCGCTCGCGCTCCCGAAGAGCGTCTCGCAGACAACCGTGTACCCCGCGCCGCGGAACGCCTCGAGGTCGAACAGCTCGGCGACGTGCGAGAGGTAATCGGGAGCGGGATCGAACTCCTGGATGCGGCCCTTCTTCTTCGCGTCATCGAAGGCAGTGCGACGGACCTTCTCGGGATGCGCCTCGAGCGGGTGGATGATCGCCTCCAGCTCCTGGAGCATCGCTGGACCAGCCGCCGCGCCGGTCTCGGCCTTCACCTTGAAGCCGTTGTCGGTCCACGGGTTGTGGCTCGCCGTGATCACGATCCCGGCCTTCGCCTTCCTTCGCATCGTCGCCCACGAGAACGACTGCGTCGGCGCGGCCGCGGTGGCGAGGTGCACGTTGACGTCGTGAGCCGCGACGACCTCCGCGGCGGCGGCCGCGAAATGCTCCGAGGCAAACCGTCGATCGAAGCCGATCACGACGCCGCGATCCGCGCCGCCGTTCCTCTGCACCCACTCCGCGACCGATTGCGCGCAGACCCGTACCGCGTCGAAGGTGTACTCGTCGGCGATGCGGGCTCGCCACCCATCGGTACCGAACACGATGTTCACGCGCGCGCTCCCTCTTCATGCCGGATCGACGAACGCCAGAAGTCGAGGGTATCGCGGAGCGAGTCGGCAAGCGCGATGCGGGGCGACCAACCGGTCTTTTGGCGAAAACGCGTGGCGTCGAGCGCGATCCGGGTGGGCTCGCCGCCGCGGACCCGCGACGGGTCGAGCTCCGCGCGAACGGGGATGCGGGCGAGCGCGATGAGCGTCTCGAGGATCTCGGCGATCGCGACCGCGCGGCCGGTCCCGACGTTGAACGTGCCGCTTTCGCCCAGATCCAGCGCTGCCGCGTATGCGCGCGCCATGTCGCGGACGTCCAGGAAGTCGCGCTGGGCGTCGAGGCGACCGTGCCTCACGACGGCTCCGGCGATCCCCGCCTCGGCCTCCGCGATCTGCTTCGCGAACGCCGACGCCGCGAGCCCGGGGTGCTGTCGCGGGCCGTTCTGATTGGCCGGACGCAGGATGACGATCGGCGCTCCGTGACGCGCCGCAAGCTCCCGCGTCAGCGCTTCGGCCGCGACTTTCGTGGCGGCATAGACGTTGCCCGGCCGTACCGGCGCGTCCTCGTCCACCGGCACGCGGTCCGGCGCGCCATAGACGTCGGCGCTGGATGCGAGGACCAGTCGCGTCTTGGGATGCTGCTCGACCGCGCTGAGCACCGCGGCCGTGCCGAGCACGTTGATGCGCACGGCCGCGACCGGGTCCGCCGAGGCGAGCGTGGGAACAGCTATGCCCGCGAGGTGTACGACCGCGTCGGCCCGCGATCCGGCAAGCGCGCCCTGGACGTCCTCGAGGCGCGTGATGTCACCTTCGTGGATACGGACGCGATCCTCGACCGCGGCCAGGTTTCTGAAGGGCGGGCGCTCGTGAGCGAGGCCGTGAACCTCGTCGCCGCGCGACACGAGGTGTTCGGCGAGATGACTACCTGCGAATCCGGTGACGCCGGTGACGAGGACTCGGAGCACGGCGGCATCGTGCCACGTATGGTTCGTCGATGCCCCGCTCGCTGCTCACACCGCTTGTCGCATTCTGCGTCGCGCTTGCTTGGAGCGGTTCCTGGATCACGGGCAAGCTCGCTGTCGCGAGCGCGCCGCCGCTCGAGATCTCGGCCGTGCGCTTCATCATCGCCGCGGTCGTTCTCGCGGCGATCGCGATCTCGACGCGAACCGATTTCGGCCGAGGGAGTCTCTGGCCCGTCATGCTCGCCGGCGTCTTCGGCTATTTCGCCTACAACGCTTTCGTGTTCGTCGGTCTGACGATGGCGCCCGCATCGGACGGCGCGCTCATCGTCCCGACGATCATCCCGGTCCTGACGGCCGTCGCCGCCTCGTTCGTCGGCGAACGCCTGACCGCGACGAAGCTCGTCGGCTTCGCCCTCGCGTCGATCGGCGCCGCTCTCGTCATCCTCTCGGGGCAGACCGGTGATGAGGTCTCGAGCCGCCGGCTCGTCGGCGACGTCCTCATGCTTCTCGGCGCGACGTGCTGGGCGGTCTATACCGTACTCGGCACCATCGCGCTGCGGACCCGCTCGCCGCTCGCCATCGTGACGATCGCCGCACCGATCGGTGCCGCGCTCCTCTTGCCGCTCGGTTTCTTTGAGAAGGGCTATGCGGACGTCGCTGGCTGGACCACCGGAGTGTGGCTGAACGTCCTGTACCTCGCGCTCGCAGGCTCGGTCGCGAGCTTCATCCTCTTCTACTGGGTCGTGCGCCGAGTCGGTGCCGGCGTCGCTGCGATGACGTCCTATTTCGTACCGGTCCTCACGCTCGCGATGGCGATCCTCTTCCTCGGTGACCGGCCGCAGCTACTTCAGCTCGTCGGTGGAGTCGTCATCCTCGCCGGCGTACGTCTTGCGACGCTGCGGCTCGCCCGAGACGCACAGCCCATACCCGAAGGATCCGCCTAGACGCCACGGGCTAGTGCAGGGTCAGAGGAATGCGGATGAGGTCCTGCTCGCTTCCGTCGCGGGAGCTGAGCGAAAAGACCTCAAGGGTCGGCTGCCCTTCCACGGCGGGCGGGATCGTGATCGTCGTCGTGAACACGCCCCACACCGGGCCGGTCCCACGGCTCGCCATGGCGTTGCCCCGGGCTACCTCGCGGCCGGTCCCGTCGCGCACGCGCCATCTGATCTTCCCTTCGGACACGCGTGCGGCGCCTCGCACCCGACACGTGCACCCACTCGCCCGATCGCCCGCACCCTGGTCCGGGCCGGGCAAGTAGACCGCGATGTTCTCGTTCACGTCGGCGGACACGCCTCCGATGTCGATGTACAGGCGTGCCGTATCCGTTCCCGTCGGCTCGATCGCGACACGCCACGGCCGCGCGTCGTCAAGGCGGACGGCAATCGCGACCGTGCCGCCTTGGAACTCGGCCGCGCGTACAGAGCGAATCGGGCTTCGATCGAATGTCTCGTTGTAGGCGGGCCGACCGGCCGGCCACGTCAGGTCAGGCAGCGTCACGGCCAGGGTCCATTTCCCGCCATCGCAGCTGGGAGGATCGCAACGCTCCAGCGTCGCGGTGAAGCGCGGGTCGAGGCGGCCGCCGGGTACGCTCCCCGTTGCGCGCAGGTCGACTCCAACCCGCCCGAGCCCCACCTCGTTGCCGACGAAGCCGCGCGTGAGGATGTCGGAGTCGATCGCGACGCCGATGTCCGTGAGCTCCTCGGGCACCTGGGTGCCGTCTCCGACGATCGTCGGGGTCTTTGTCCCGCTGAAGGTGTAGCCCGCGACGTCCTCGCGCGTGGCCGGCTCGGCGATGACGAGCGCCCCGATCACCGCCTCGGCCTTGCC
>VBEU01000162.1 GCA_005883775.1 Chloroflexota bacterium
AGCGGGTTGCGCCAGGCGGTCACGCGTACGGAGTCGACATGACCGACGAGATGCTCGCGGTGGCCCGCGGAAATCAGGAGAAGGCCGCCGTGAGAAACGCGACGTTTCTCAAGGGGACCATCGAGCGGATCCCGCTCCCGGAGGCCAGCGTCGATGTCGTCATCTCCAACTGCGTGATCAACCTGGCCGCGGACAAGCGCGCGGTCCTCCGCGAGGCCTACCGCGTCCTCGCGCCGGGCGGCCGGTTCGCGGTCGCGGACATGGTCGCCCTTGCGGAACTCCCCGCGGAAGTCAAGCGCTCGCTCGATCAGTGGGCCGGCTGCGTCGCGGGGACGATCTCGATCGGCGACTACACCACAGCGCTGCGCGACGCTGGTTTCCGCGACGTCGACGTCGAGATCACACGCGAGACGCGCCTCGAGGGCGTCGACGGTGCGATCGCGAGCGCATACATCCGCGCGCGAAAGGAGGCCACTCCATGAACGAGCCCTGCTGCCCCGCTCCCTGCTGCCCTGCCCCGGACTGCTGCCCGCCCGACGAGGCGCCCTGCTGCTAGCCAACTAGAATCTTTCGCACCCGAGTGCGTGATGTGATCGGGCAGCGTCGCCTGCTCGCTCGTCTGGGCGAGAAAGCGCTCGAGGGCGACGTGGCCCATGCGTATGAGCTCAGCGGCCCGCGGTCGATCGGCAAGCGAACGGTGGCCATCCGGCTGGCGCAGACCCTTTTCTGCACCAGCGAGCCACGCGCCGCCGGTGGCTGCGGGATCTGCCTTGCTTGCCGCAAGGTCGAGCATCTCACCCATCCCGACATCCGGCTGGTCACACGGCTGATCGACCTCGAGAAAGACTCCGACAAGAAGCTCATCGCGATCGAGCAGATCCGGGAGATGCAGCAGGACCTCGCGCTCCGCCCGCTGGAGGGGAACTGGCGGGTGGTCATCATCGACGACGCGGCGGATCTCTCCGAGCACGCGGAGGTCGCGCTTCTCAAGACGCTCGAGGAGCCCCCGATCCACTCCGTCCTCCTCCTGTTGACCCCGACCCCGGCGCGCCTGCTCGAGACGATCCGCTCCCGGTTGGTGCCGCTCCCGATGCGACTCGTGCCGACCGCGGATATCGCCGACGGTCTGAGCAAGCGGTTCGGCACCGATGCGCGTCGTCACGCTGCCGCGGGCGCGGGCCGGCCAGGTCTGGCGATCGCGCTCGCGAACGACGAGGCCGCACGAAAGGCGCGCCGAACCCTTGAGGCCGAGTTCTACAAGCTCGTCGGGAGCGGTCTCACCGACCGCTTCGCGTGGGCGGTCGATCTGGCAGAGTCCGAGCGCGACCCGCAGAAGCGCAACGACGTCATCCAGTCACGCCTCGTCGGATGGAGCGAGCTGGCGCGCGATGCCGCCGTCGCGGCGCACGGCGCTGAGGGAGCGCTGCGTCCGGACCGCGCGCGCGAGTCGGCCGCACTCGCGAAGGCGGTCGGGCAGCGCGAGCTCGTGGACCTCGCGCTCTCGCTCGATCGGTGGAGGCGTGACGTCATCGAGTCGAACGTGAACGCGCGGATGTTGCTCGAGCTTCTCGCGTTACGGCTTCCTTACGCCGCCGCGTTCGCCGGAGGGGCTGCATGATCACGCCGCGGACGGTGATCGGCGCACGGTTCATGAAGGCCGGCCGGATGTATTTCTTCGAGACGCGCGGCGTCGACGACGTCGACCTGAACGACTTCGTCATCGTGCACACGGAGCTCGGGGAGGACGCCGCCCGCGTCGCGATCCTGCCGACGGACTCGCCTCTCGTGATGGTCGACCCGCCGCTCGGGAACGTCGTCCGCAAAGCCACCGGCGCGGATCTCTTCGCGCTGAACAAGCACAAGCGGATGGAGGAGGACGCGACGAGAGCCGCCGCCGAAATGGCTCGCGCGCGAAACCTTCGGGTGAAGATCCTTGGGGCGGACTGGCAATTCGATGGGTCGAGCCTCGTCTTCTTCTTCTCGAGCGATGAGCGGCCCGACCTCAGCGAGCTCAACGCGGCATTGGCTGCGCACTTCGGCACGCGCATCGAGTTCCGGCGGATGGGCGCGCGCGACGAGACAAAGGTGATGACCGGCGTGGGCACATGCGGCCGTGAGCTGTGCTGTTCCTCGTGGCTCGACAAGTTCTCGAACATCTCGATACGGATGGCCAAGGAACAAGATCTGCCCCTGAATCAGTCGAAGCTGACCGGCGTGTGCGGGCGGCTCAAGTGCTGCCTGATCTACGAGCTCGAGACCTACCAGGAGGTGAAGGGCAAGCTGCCCAAGCTCGGCGACACCTTCCACATCCCCTCCTGCGTGAGCGGCTCGTGCGGGACCTCCGGCTGCGCCACGACGCAAGGGGTCAACGTGGTGAAGGAATCCATCGTCGTCGGGATGGTCGACGGGACGCGCAAGGAGCTCACCGCGACGGAGCTTGGCGTCACGTTCACGGCGATACCGGCGCACACGAAGGGCGTCGGGAGCTACGGCAGCGACGAGGTCCCGCGTCAGGAGCGCCCAACGCCGATAACGGAGACCGGCGACGGCCAACGCAAGCGCCGTCGTCGTCGCGGAAAGCGTCGCGGCGGCAGGGGCGCGCCGCCGAGCTAGCCCGCGGCCCGCGCCTTTGCCAAGTCGCGCGTGAGCTGCGCCTGGCCGGCGTGCTCCGCGGTGTGCGAGATGCTGTGAACAAGCCGGTCGCGTACGGTCCCGCGAGTCCCCGGCCACCTGCGGAACGGAGGCTCGCGCTCTTCGTCGAGCCGGCCCTCGAGCCCGACGAGCGCGTCATCGATCCGGCGGCGGACTTCGCTCGCACGAGCGGCGAGGTGTGCCGCCCCGCCCTTCGCTGCGAACTCCGCATCGCGATTGCGCACGACGGTCTTTCCGGCTGCTTCTCCGACGACGTGCTGCTCCGCCGATCCGAGCGCATGGGTCACGAGCACGAGCAGCGAGTTCGCGCCCGGCGCCGGCGGCTTCCAGTTGACGGCCTCGTCGTCGAGATCGGCGATCGTCTCGAGGAGACGGTCGAACTCGTAGTCGAAGCGGATCCGAAAAGACTCGATCTCGAGTGAGCTCATCAGCGCACGCGGCTCACAACGAAGTCCGCGGCCTCGCGCAGAGCGTCGCGCTCCGGTCGATCCGGAAGCCGGTCGAGCGCGCGGAGGGCTGCGTCGTGAAAGGCAAGTGCACGCTGGCGCGCCCGTTCGGGACCACTCGAGCCACGGATCTCCGCGAGCAGCGCACGCATGTCGCTTTCGGTCTTGGCAGGGGCCAGGATGCGCGCCTCGAGGTCGCCGCCGGTGCCGTCACGTTCGAGGACGGCGTAGATCATCGGCAAGGTCGGCATCCCCTCGAGGAGATCCTGGCCGACGGCCTTCCCCAGCTCAGCCGCATCGCCGACGAGATCGAGGACGTCATCGGTGATCTGGAAGGCCATACCGAGGTTTGTCCCAAACGCTCCGAGCGCGGCGACATGATCCGGCTCGGCATCGGCGAGGAGAGCCGCTCCCTGGCTGCACGCCGCGTAGAGCGACGCGGTCTTCAGCTCGATGCGGTCGAGATACGCGGCCTCGCTGGGAAGGGACCGCGTCGCGGTGATCTCGCCGAGCTCGCCATCGCAGAGCGCGAAGACGGTCTGCGCGACGATCGCGATGACCTCGGGCTTCGGTAACACGGCCGCGAGCGCGTAAGCCTTCGCGAAGAGGTAGTCACCGACGATGAGGGCCACGTCGTCGTTCCACTTCGCGTTCACGGTCTGAATGTTTCGGCGCATCTCGGCACGGTCGACCACATCGTCGTGCACGAGCGATGCGGTGTGCACGAGCTCGAGCGACTCGGCGAGGTTCAGAACGACGCCGCGGTCTTGACCCGGGCCGAATCGCGACGAGAGGAACACGAGGGTCGGCCGGAGCAGCTTTCCCGGAGTGGTGAAGAGATGCGCGACGGCATCTCGGAAGACGGGATGCGCGCCGCGGCCGACCTCGAGGAGGCGCCGCTCGAGCTCGCGCAGCTCGCTCTCGACGGGTGCGTAGAAGGAAGCGCTGGTGACCGCCCTCACGCGGCCGAGTCTAGGGACGAATCCGCGCTTTGCTTAGGGCTTCCGTGACGGCTTCGGCTGCGGCGTCGGTAGCGGTGGACTCGTCTGTCCCGGCGGCTGCGCCGATGGCGCACCACTCGATCCGGGTGAGGAGGACGGCGCGATCGGTCTGGGCGCGAACCCGCAGATCTGCCAGCTGAAGCGGCCGTAGCTGTACGCGCCGGAAACCGCGCCCGAGGCCCAGGCGTTGTAATCCCTCTGCCAGTCGAGGAACGGTGCGCGAAGGTTGATCCCGCACGAGGTGTAGAAGGTGCGGTCGTCGGTCGTCGGCTCGGTGCCCTGCACGTAGTGCTCGGTCCAGCGGAAGGTCGAAGGGCAGTACGGCCCGGGCAACAGGCCTGAGCCATTGCCGCCGTAAATGGAAGGGTTCACGCAAACGACCTTGTCGACGATCCCGTCCGGCCGCGGATACCAATCGGGCGGCAGGCTGGCGACGACGGTCTTCATGTAGTCACGCCAAAGCACGCCTGGACCGAGCGCCGATGAGATGCCGCGCATTTCCGAGTGGCCGTTCGGCCGATCGTCGTCCACGGACCGAACACGAAGGAGCCCTGCGGGTTGGTGTTGTCCTTCAGGATGTCATCCATGATCCAGGCGTAACGCTGGTCGATCACGCGCCGTCCCTCGGGCTTGGAGTAGTCCTTCACGACCTTTCCCGAGGGGTCGACGATCTTCAGGATGAAGGTGGGATCGACACGCACGCCCAAGTTCGCGATCGTCTGGTATGCACTCGCCATGTCGATGAGTCGCATCTCGCCCGCGCCGATCCCGAACGAGAGACCGAGCTGCGAGCGATCCCAGTCCCGGTTGATGCCGAGCTGATGGACCGTGTCGATGATCGCGTCGACGCCGACAAGACGCGTGACCTCGAGCGCGGGGAGGTTCAGGGATTCACGCAGCGCCTGACGGATGGTGACCGGGCCGTGCTGCTCCTTCGTCGCGTCCTTCGGGCTGTAGCTCTTGCCACTGCCGTCGGGCATGTTGAACTGGATGTCGTAGAGCTGGGTCGACGCCGTCATCCCCAACTTGAGCATGCCCGTCAGGTAGGTGAAGAGCTTGAATGTCGACCCCGGCTGACGGAAGGCGATGCCGGCGTGGTCGTAGTCGCCCTGTACCTGAGGGGTGTGCATGTAGTAGTCGTAGCTCCCGACGTACGCGAGGATCTCGCCGGTCGTCGGATCCATCGTGATGAGGGCGGCATTGTTGACGTTGTTGCCCTTGAGGGCGTCGACGTGCTGGCGTACCTCTTTCTCGGCAAGCTGCTGCATGTTCCAGTCGAGCGAGGTGTAGACGTCGTACCCGCCGCGATAGGCCGCTTTCTCGCCGAGGACCTGCACGAGCTGCTCGCGGACCCGGAACGTGAAGTGCGGCGCGTACAGGGACGTCGTCACGGGCTTGACGACGATCTCCTCGGCCTTCGCCGCCTCGGCCTCTGCCGCCGTCGCGTAGCCGTTGTCGACCATGGCGTCGAGCACGAGGGCGCGGCGCGCTTTCGCGCCTTCCATGTTTTGGATCGGGTCGTAGTCCGACGGCGCCTGGGGAAGGCCGGCGAGCAGCGCCATCTGCCCGAGGGTCAGCTGGTTCAGGTCGGTGACGCCGAAGTACGTGGCCGCGGCCGCCTTCAGTCCATAGGCCTGGTTCCCGTAATAGATCTGGTTGAAGTACATCTCGAGGATCTGGGACTTGCTGAACGTCCGCGTCGCCTCGACCGCGAGGATCGCTTCTTTGATCTTGCGCGTGAACGTCGGGTCGTCACCGAGGAGGCGCGTCTTGATCAGCTGCTGCGTGATCGTCGAGCCGCCCTGCGTAATGCGTCCGCTCGCGCTGTTGACCTGGATCGCGCGGATGATGCCACCGACGTCGACGCCGGGGTTGGTCCAAAAGGTCTTGTCCTCGATCGCGATCGTCGCGTCCTGCATCCGTTTGGGAACGGCATCGATCGAGATCAGATCGCGTCGTTCATCCGAGAGCGTGTAGAGGAGGTGCTGCCCGCTTCGGTCGTAGATGTGAGTGGTGAGGGGCACCGGCACCGTGGCGAGGTCGCTCGCGGAGGGAAGATCCGAGGCGAAGTAGCCGAACGTCGCGGCCGCGGCGACGCCGACGAACGCGAAGCCGGCGAGGAGGACGGCCGTGAGGACGCCCGCGAACGTGCCGACCGGCCGCACCGCGCTGACGCGGCGCGAAAGGCGGCCGCCCGTACGGGCAGGAAAACGATAGGCACGGTAAGCCCGGCCAGGAGTGATCCCCTTGATGGACATCTGGCTGTTTAACGCACCGGATGCACGGTTCGTGCCATTAGCCGAGACAGGGGTCGTCTAGCGCCGCGCAAAGCGTCCATGCAAGCGAGCGCTGAGAGCTGGCCAGCCCGCCGACGGGCGCGCTTCGAGCGATTCGCGGAGCGAGCGCTGCGCTTCCCGCGCATCGCCTTCCCACCCCTCGATGAGCGAGCGGTCCTCCGGGCGAAGCGAGTTCGCCGGCCCGCGCCGCTCCATCGCCGACTCCGCGAGCGACATGCGGTCGTAGAGCTTCGCGACCGCCGCCGCGGCGGGAGCCGCGTGCCGCGCCAGGGTCGCGCTGTACCGGGCGAACTCGCCGTTCTCGAGCGTGACCGCCTGCTTCGTCTGGTCGAACATCGTGGTGAGCTCGAGGTTTGCGGCGAGCTCGCGGTCGACGGCACTCACCGCGTCCGTCAATTCGCGCCGCTCCTCAGGATCGGGTACGAGCGGACGCGCGAGCCAGCCGACGACTGCAGCGACGGCGGCCACGATCGCGGCAACGAGATAGGGCACGCTCCCATCGTCCCACGTCCGCTCTGTATCCATCGCGCGGATGCGCTTGATACATCGGATGTATGCTGCGGGCGATGCTCCGACCGCGCGACCGCACGCTCGCGACGCCCTACTTCCCCGTCGGAGGTCCCGTCCCCGCGGCCGACCTCGTCGGACGCGAGACGTACCTGCGACGGCTCACGGAGCGGCTCGAGGATGGCCAGCACGTCCTCATCTCCGGGCCGCGACGCATCGGGAAGACGTCGATCATCATCGAAGCGCTCCGCCGGCTGCGCCGGCACGGCTCGTACACGGCCTACGTCGACTGCCTCGGTGCGACTGACATACGCGGGCTGGGCGAGCGCCTGGCGGACGCGGTCCTGCAAAACCTTTCGGGGGTCGAGCGGAGCTTCGAGCACGCCAAGGCGATCGCCGCGGGGATACAACCGACGGTGAAGGTGAAGTACGAGCACGTGGAGCTCGCGTTACAGCTCGCGCGCGAGACGAACGCGCAGCGTTTCTTCGAAGGCGCCCTTGACCTCGCGCAGGGCCTTGCCAAGCGCTCGGGCAAGCGCGTCGTGGTGGTGCTCGACGAATTCCAGGCCGCGGGACGGCTCGGCCCGCGCGTCTTCGACGTCATGCGCACCCGCTTCCAGGCACACCGTGGTGTGAGCTACGCGTTCCTCGGCTCGGAGCAGGGCATCCTCGAGGAGCTCTTCAGCGCGAAGGGGCACGCGTTCTACCGCTTCGCCGTGCCGCTCGACCTGACGGATGCGGGCGGTCACCGCTTCGGCATCGATCCCGACGACTGGCTCGAATACCTCCGCGCGAAGTTCGCCGCGAAAAAAATGACGATCGACGACGCGAGCATCGACCGACTCCTCGATGCGACCGGCGGCCACCCGCAGGACACGATGCAGGTTTGCGCCGCGCTCTACTACCTGATGCGCGATGCCGGTTCGCGAAGCGTGACGCCGGACCTTCTGGAAGTCGCCTACGAGCAGGCCATGCGCGAGTTGGAGCGGCCGTTCGCGCTCCATTGGACGGAGCTCGGCTCGCACAAGTACCTGCAGCAGGTCGCGAAACGGATCGGCCATCGCGCCGTGCTGTACGCGGCCGATGCGGAAGGCGGCGCCGTACCGCGGCCCGAGGTATTGCGCGCGCTTGCCGCTCTCCAGGAGCGCGGACTCGTCACCAGACTGGGGCGCGGCCGCTACGACTTCGTAGAGCCGATGTTCGGCGAGTACGTCCGCCGCCTCGATGAGGGTCTCGTGGCGGCGGCTACTCTTCCGACGAGATGAGTCGCCGGCCTCCCATCGAGCTCCGCGCGGGCGTCAAAGTGCGATTTGGACCGGACCGCCGCCTCGGCGAGCTGGTGCGCTCGTCGCCGAACGGTGAAGAGTGGCTGGTGAAGGATCGATTCGGGAAGTTCTGGGTCGCGACGAACCGCCTGATTCTTGAGGATGAAGGGGCTGCGGCGCACTGAGCGCCGCGACCCCTACCGCGCGATGTTTCCCGAGCCTCGCGTCAGGCGACTACGCCGCGCCGACCGCCCATGGCACGCCAGATCAAGAGCACGATGATCGCGCCGATGATCGAGCCGATGATGCCCGATGCTGACAGCTCCAGCGTCCCGCCGAAAATGAGAGCTGCGAGCGTGCCGCCGACGAACGACCCGACGATGCCGAGGATCATGGTGCCGAGCCAACCCATCGGGTCCGGACCGGGCACGAGCGCGCGCGCGATGAAGCCCGCGATCAGCCCGACGATCACGAAGCCGATAATGCCCATGCAGACACCTCCGTTTTAGTTACAGCCCTGGTGTCTGCAGCAACCGTGCCGTCCGTGACGGAGCCGCCGCCTACTTGGACGGCGGTACCCCCGAGGCGAATCGAACGCCTGTCTACGGCTCCGGAGGCCGTCGCTCTATCCGCTGAGCTACGGGGGCGGGTGCGTCAATTCTAGGTCGGGTCAACTGCTAGCGTGACCGTCGAGATATGAGCGCGGGAACCACGACTCGCGAGCGCGACAAGGAGCTCTCGCTCGTTCAGCACCTCGGAGAGCTGCGGAGCCGCCTCGTGGTGTCGGCCATCGCGCTCGTCGTCGGCACCGCGATCGCCTTCTACTTCGGGACGCAGCTCATTCGCATCCTCCTCATCCCGGTGGATTGCAGCTTCATCCCGACCTATGTTTGCCGCCAGCCCCCGACGACGCTCATCTCGCTCAGCCCGACTGAGAACTTCACGACCTACTTTCGCGTAGCGCTTTTCGCGGGTTTCGCACTCGCGATGCCGGTGATCCTCTACGAGATCTACGCCTACATCGATCCCGCCCTCCTTCCGAAGGAGCGGCGTTTCGTCCGCTTCATGGGCCTACCAGTCATCGGCCTCTTCGTCGCGGGGATGCTCTTCTGCTACTTCGTCCTGCTGCCGAACGCCATCAAGTTCCTCGTCACCTTCGGCCAAGAGGTCATTCACAACGAGCTGCGCGCCTCCGACTACCTGTCGTTCGTCACCATTTTCATCCTGGGGATGGGGCTCATCTTCGAGGTCCCGGCCGCGATATTCGCCCTGATCAAGATCCACGTCATCACGCGCCAGTGGCTCGCCAAACAGCGCCGCTACGCGTTCCTCGCGGCGTTCCTCATCGGCGCGATCATCACGCCCACACCGGACCCGTTCAACCAGACGCTGGTCGCGATCCCGATGTATCTCCTGTTCGAGCTGGGCCTGTTCCTCGCACGCTTCGCCTGAGCTCCTCCAGCCGCGCCCGGAGCTTCGCCTCAGCGCCGAGATCGGTCGGGACGTAGTAGCGCCGGCCAGCGAGGGAGTCGGGTAGGTACGTCTCGTCCGGCGCGACGTGCCCTTCGAAGTCGTGCGCGTACTTGTATCCCTTGCCGTATCCCTGCTCGGCCATCAGTCGGGTGGGCGCGTTGCGCAGGTGAAGAGGCACCGGATCCACCCGGGTTTCGGCGAGATCGTGCTGGAGCTCACCGAGTCCGCGCTTCAGGGAGTCCGACTTCGGCGCGAGCGCGAGGTACACGGTCGCCTCGGCCAGGGGGTAGTAGGCCTCGGGCATCCCGATGAGGTGCGTGGCCTGCTGGGCCGCGCTCGCGATGACGAGCGCCTGCGGGTCCGCGAGACCCACGTCCTCCCCCGCGAGGATCACGATGCGCCGCGCGATGAACATCGGATCCTCACCCGCGTCGATCATCCGCATGAGCCAATACAGAGCGGCGTCGGGGTCGGATCCGCGGACGCTCTTGATGAACGCCGAGATCGTGTCGTAGTGCTGGTCGCCCGCGCGGTCATAGAGGAGCGAGCGGCGTTGCAGGGCCTCCTTGACCTCGTCGAGCCCGACGGGCTTCTTTCCATCCGGTCCGGGCACGGCGGAATCCGCCGCTAGCTCGAGCGCGTTGAGCGCGACGCGCGCATCGCCGTTGCTCACCGCGACCAGACCGTCCAGAGCGTCGTTGGTGAGCGCGACCGACCCGCCGAGACCGCGCGCATCCGCGAGAGCGCGTTCGACGATCAGCCTGACTTCGTCTTCGGTCAGCGGCTTCAGGGTGAACACGCGGGATCGCGAGAGGAGTGCCGAGTTCACCTCGAACGATGGGTTCTCGGTGGTCGCTCCGAGGAGCGTGACGTCGCCGTTCTCGACATACGGCAGCACTACGTCCTGCTGGGCCTTGTTGAAGCGGTGAATCTCGTCGATGAAAAGGACGGTGCCCTGATTCGTCAGGCCGCGGAGCTTTCGCGACTCGTCGATGATCTTGCGCAGCTCGGCCACACCCGAGGCGACGGCTGAGATCGCCACGAAGCGTGACTGCGTGCGCTTCGCGCCTATCGCGGCAAGGGTCGTCTTCCCCGTGCCGGGCGGGCCCCAGAGGATCATCGAGGGGAGCTGACCGGCCTCCATCGCCTTGCGAAGGACGCGGCCCTTCCCCACGAGGTGACCCTGACCCACGAATTCATCGAGATCGCGCGGCCGCATCCGTGCGGCGAGTGGTTGGCTTGCGGGCACCAACCGATTCTCGCACCGCGACCGAATTGCCGCTCCCGGGACACATAAACCGTCGCTTATGCTAGGGAGCGTGGAACGGGGAGCGGTCCTCAGCCAATCGAGCCTGCGCGAGCTCCGCAGCTACTACCGGGCACTCGGCGACGTGAATCGTCTGCGCATCGTGCAGATCCTCGTCACCGAAGGCGAGCAACCGGTGTCCGAACTCGCGCGGCGTCTGCGAATCAGCCAGCCCCTCATGTCCTGGCACCTGCGGCGCCTGCGGCGCGCGGGGATCGTGCGGATGGAGCGGGTGGGTCGCGAGGTCCGTTGCTCGTTCGACCGCGAAAAGTTCGCCGACCTCAACGCGCGCGGGTTCCGTCTGCTCATGAATCGCGCCGAGGCGCAGGCATGAGCCACGGCGTGGTGCCCGACCGATTGGCCGAAGGCGCGCGGGCGGGGATCGGTCCGCTGGCCCGGGCGCTCGCCGCCATGGGCATATCGGCGAACGCAGTGACGATCGCGGGAGGCGTGCTCAGCGTCATCGGTGCCGGATTCCTGGCGGCGGGAATGCCACTGCCTGCGCTCATCGTCCTGTTGATCGGGACGCTGGCCGACACGCTCGACGGGCAGCTCGCGAAAGCCTCCGGTGGGGGAACACGCCTCGGCGCGTTCCTGGATTCAACGGTCGATCGGGTCGCGGACGGCGCGCTGTTCGTGGGCGCAGCCGTGGCGGGGGCGAACCTCGGCCAAATGCTGCTCCTCTGGTCGTCGCTCATCGCCCTTGTCGCATCGTTCCTGGTCCCGTACGTTCGCGCGAAGGCCGAATCGCTGGGCGTAAGCGCGAGCGTCGGGCCGGCGCCGCGTGAGGCGCGCATCGTCATTTTCCTGATCGGTCTCGCGTCCTGGGCTGTCTTCGACCTCGTCGTGCTGTTCGTCGCAGCGGTTCTCGCCCTCGCGCTCCTCTCGACGATCACATTCGTGCTCCGGGTGGTCCACGTCGGCCGCCAACTCTCGACCAAAGAAAGGTAGATATCCGAACTCATGCCGATTGCGAAGAAGAGAAAGAAAGCGTCGACCACGCGCCGCGGGAACAAGAGGATCCGCGTCGCGATCATCGGTGTCGGTAACTGCGCGAGCTCGCTCGTGCAGGGTGTCCACTACTACCGAAACGCCAAGCCCGGCGACCGCGTGCCCGGGATCATGCACGTCGACCTCGGCGGCTATCACATCCGTGACGTCGACTTTGTCGCAGCGATCGACGTGGATCGGAACAAGGTCGGCAAGGATCTCGCCGACGCGATCTATCAGGCACCGAACAACACCTACCGCTTCGCCGACGTTCCGCGAACCGGGGTGAAGGTCTCGCGAGGCATGACCCACGACGGGATCGGCAAGTACCTCTCCGAGGTCGTCAAGAAGGCCCCAGGGGCCACGGATGACATTGTCGCGATCCTGCGCGATCGGGAGGTCGACGTCGTCGTGAGCTACCTGCCGGTCGGAAGCGAGGAAGCCACGAAGTGGTACGTCGAGCAGACGCTGGAAGCCGGGTGCGCGTTCATCAACTGCATCCCGGTGTTCATCGCCCGCGAGCCGTACTGGCAGAAGCGCTTTGCCCAGAAGAACCTGCCGATCATCGGCGACGACATCAAGTCACAGGTCGGCGCCACGATCACGCATCGTGTCCTCACCCGACTGTTCATGGACCGCGGCGTGCGCCTCGATCGCACCTATCAGCTGAACTTCGGCGGCAACACCGACTTCCTCAATATGCTCGAGCGTGAGCGTCTCGAGTCGAAGAAGATCAGCAAGACGAACGCCGTGACGAGCATGCTCGACTATCCGATGGACGCGAAGGACGTCCACGTCGGCCCCTCCGACTACGTGCCGTGGCTCCTGGACCGCAAGTGGTGCTATATCCGCATGGAGGGAACGACCTTCGGCGACGTACCGCTGAACGCGGAGGTAAAGCTCGAGGTCTGGGACTCGCCGAACAGTGCCGGAGTCGTCATCGACGCAATACGCTGCTGCAAGCTCGCGCTCGACCGGGGCCTCGGCGGCACGATCGTGGCGCCGTCGGCGTACTTCATGAAGTCGCCGCCGCGCCAGATCCCGGACGACCGGGCGCGCGAGGGCGTGGAGGAATACATCAAGGGCCGTTCCGGTCAGCAGACGCTCAGCGGGTCGACGACCTAGAGATGCTGGACCGTCTGCTCCACGGATCGGCGTTTTGGGGCTGGCGCGTCGGCGCGTCGCTCGCGCAGCGCCTGCCATCGTGGATCACGTATCCCGCCGCGGTGGTCGGCGGCGAGCTCGCGTACCTCCTCTGGGTGGGGCGCCGGCGCGTCGCGAAGCAGAACTTCGCCGTCGTGCTCGCGCTCCCGGCGGGCGATCGCGAGGTCGCCCGCGTGGCGCGGCGCTCGTTCCGCAATTTCGCGAAGTACCTCGTCGAGATCATGCGGTTCCCCCGCCTCGAGACCGCGGATTTCGCGCGGCTCGTCACGGTCGACCCGCGCTCTTGGTCGTACTTCCGGGCCGCGCGCGACCACGGGCGCGGCCTCATCTTCGTTTCGATGCATTTCGGCAACTTCGAGATCGGCGGCGCTCGGATAGCCGACGAGATCCCGCTCAATGTCATCGCCGACGAGCTCGAGAACCAGCGCCTCATGGATCTCCTCGTCGCGAACCGTGCCCACAAGAACGTGAAGCTCCTCCCCCCGGAGGGAGCGGTCCGCCAGGTGCTTCAGGCCCTACGCCGCAACGAGATGGTCGGGCTCATGATGGATCTGGGGCCGCGCGCGAAAGAGCTCGACAACGTCGAGGTGATGTTCTTCGGCGAGCTCACCGCGTTCCCGACCATCGCCGCGAACCTCGCCCGGGTTTCCGGAGCGCCGATCGTCGTCGCGGCCGTGACGAGGGAACGCGACAACACTTTCCGCGGCGTCGCTCTGCCGCCGATCTTCGTCGAACGGACGAAGCAGGCCGCCCATGACATCGAGCACACCACACAGGCGATCGTTCACGGCCTCGAGCAGCTCGTCCGCGGCGATCCCGACCAGTGGTACATATTCCGCCCGATGTGGACCCGGCCCGAAGGCACCCCGTAACCATGGGCGCTACGCGGGCGCTCGCCCGAGCGGCCGAGCGAATCCTGCCGAGAGTGCCGCCGGCATGGCAGGGGCTGATCTCCGAGGTCGCCGGGACCATGGCGTATCTGGTAGCGCCTCGCGGCCGAGCCGCGGTCCGCGCGAACCTGGCGACGATCGCGCCGGGCCGGTCGCTGAGCGCCCGGCGCGTGTTCGTGAATCAGGTCCGGCAATACCTCGAGGTATTTCAGATCCCGCGCCTGGATCGCGCGCGTTTTGACGCGGTCGTCCGTGTCGAAGGGTGGGACAACTTCGTGTGCGCGCAGCGTCTCGGCAAGGGCGTGATCTTCGGCAGCGCGCACCTCGGACCGATCGCGCTGGTGGGGCAGGTCCTCATCACGCGCGGGTACACGCTTACGCTTCCCGCCGAGAAGACCGACTCCGAGTTCATGCGTGCCGTCAATCGAGCACGGCAGGCGCAAGGCCTCGTGCTCGTGCCGATGGACTCGGCCATCGGGATCCACCGGGTCATCCGCGACGGCGGCGTGCTCGGCATCCTCGCGGACCGTGCCGTGACGGGTGTTGGCGAGCGGGTCGAGTTCTTCGGACGGACGGCGCTCTTGCCGTCGGCACATGTGGCCCTGGCCCTGCGGACGGGCGCGGCCCTCCTCCCCGCGTTCGCCTGGCGCGAGAATGAATTCCTCGTCGCCCGGATCGAGGAGCCGCTCGTGCTCGCGTCCACTGGCGACCGGGACTCCGATGTCCGCGCGGGTGTCCGTCAATTCGCCGCCCGTCTCGAGCGCTACGTCAAGGAGCACCCCGAACAGTGGTCGGTGTTCGAGCCTGTGTGGGGGATTCTTGGGTAGAGCGGATCTGCAGCTCCATAGCGACCTGGGCGACGGTCTTTCGTCGATCGAAGAGATCCTCGACTCCGCCGAGAAGGCCGGACTGGACGTCATCGCGCTCACCGATCACGACGACATCCGCGGCGCCTTCGAGCTGCGCGAGCTTGCGGCGCGGCGCTCGAGCCCCGTCGAGATCGTGACAGGTGTCGAGGTCACGACGCGATCAGGCCATCTCCTCGCGCTTTGGATCGAAGACGAGATACCGATGTTCTGCTCGCTGGCGCACGCGCTCGCCCGGATCCACCAGGCCGGCGGCATCGCAATCGTGCCGCATCCGCTGTCGTACCTCACGTTCTCCATCGGCGAGGGTGCGCTGCGGCAGCTCGCGGCCCTCGGCGATAACGCGAAGATGGTCGACGCGATCGAGCTGCGCAACCCCTCCTATGCCGGACGCGTGCGCGCTTCCCGCGCGCTGTGGCTGAACACCCACGTCCTTCGCGTCGCGGAGACCGGATCGAGCGACGCGCACCATGCGGCGCTCGTCGGGACGTGCTGGACGGAGTTTCCCGGAAGCAAGGCTGGGGAGCTGCGGAGCGCGCTTCAAGCGCACGCAACCCGAGCCGACGGCCGAGGCTGGACGCTGCGCGAGCATCTCGACGGCGCCGCGAAGCAGCAGTGGCGGTCGATGGTCCGCGACCCGGTCAAGCGCGCGCGACGCACAATGACCCGCTCGAGGAAGAAATGAAGCTCACATGAAGATCGGGATTGTTTCTCCCTACGCCTATCCGCGGCCCGGCGGTGCGAACTCGTACATCCGCGAGAGTTACGAGGAGCTGCGCCGCCTGGGACACGACGTTCGGATCATCACCGCTCCGTGGGGCGACGACCCGCCCGCTCAGGACGTGATCCAGATCGGTCAGGCGATCGCCGTCCCCTACAACGGCGCGATCGGGCGGATCACGCTGTCCCTGCGCCTCGAATGGCTCGTGTCGCGCATGCTCGATCGGGAGCGGTTCGACATCATCCATCACCACGAGCCGCTGGTTCCGTTCCTGTCGATGCAGATCCTCGACTCCGCACGGTGCCCTCAGGTGGCCACGTTCCACGCGTTCGGCGGATTCTCCTTTTCTTACTGGGCCGGCCGGCCGATCGGCAACCGCTACATGAACAAGCTCGATGCTCGGATCGCAGTTTCGAGTGCCGCACGTCACTTCATCTCGACCTACTTCCCGGGCGATTACAAGATCATCCCGAACGGAGTGGACGTGCAGTTCTACTCGAGCGCGAGGCCGTTTCCCGAGTATGAGGACGGAAAGATCAACATCCTCTTCGTCGGACGGCTCGAGCCGCGTAAAGGCGCGATGTATCTCATGGAGGCCTACGCGAAGCTGAAGCCCAAGCACCCAGAGCTCCGGCTGATCCTCTGCAGCGTCGGTCCGCTGCTCGGCAAGCTCCGGCGCTTCGTCCGCGAAAATCGCCTCGAGGACGTGCTCTTCGCGGGTCGCGTGTCGGATGTGGACAAGGCCCGCTTCTACAAGACGGCGCACGTCTTCTGCGCCCCCTCGACCGGTCAAGAGTCCTTCGGGATCGTGCTCCTTGAGGCCATGGCCGCCGGCTTACCCGTCGTGGCGAGCGACATCCACGGCTACAAGCGTGTCGTACAGCGAAATGTCACCGGACTCCTGGTCGAGCCCCGCGACCCCGACGCCATCGCGGGGGCCCTCGAACGCTTGCTCTGCGAGCCCGCGCTGCGCGACCGCCTGGGCCAGGCCGGGGCGAAGCGGGCTCCCGAGTACGACTGGTCGCACGTCACCGCTCAGCTCGTTGAACTCTACGAGGAAGTCATTCGTAAGAGGGGCGTGCGCTAGAGTCTCGGCCCGAGGGGGTGGTCCTCGTGTTCAACCGCCAGATCGCCGCGTTCGGAGTCACGCTCGCTCTCTTGCTTGCGGCCTGCACGCCTGCGCCAAAGGGCACCGCGTCTTCACCGTCCGGCGCTGCCGGCGAGCAACCGCAACCGGGCGGAACGCTCACCTTCATCGTGAACGCGGAGCCGCCGTCGTTCGACGGCCACCGCGAAACGACCTTCGCGCTCCTGCATCCGATCGCACCGCACTACAGCACGCTCTACAAGTTCGACCCGAATGACCTGACCACGGTCATCCCGGACGTCGCCGCCGCCATGCCGGAGATCTCGGCGGACAAGCTCACCTACACGATCAAGCTCCGCACCGACGTAAAGTTCCACGACGGTACGAAGATGACGAGCGACGACATCGTCGCGACCTACAACAAGATCATCTTCCCGCCCACCGGTGTGCTCTCACCCCGCGCGGGCGCCTACGCCGCGGTCGATGCGAATGGCATCACCGCGACATCGCCCGATGCGGTCACGTTCAAGCTCAAGTACCCGTCGGCTTCGTTCGCCACGAACCTCGCCTCGCCGTGGAATTTCATCTACAGCGCGGCGAAGCTCAAGGCGGACATCCACTGGTATGAGAAGAACATCATGGGCACCGGCCCGTTCACGTACGTCTCGAACACCAAGGGACAGGACTGGGTCGGCAAGAAGTTCCCGGACTACTTCGGCAAGGACAAGAACGGCGTCCAGCTGCCCTACCTCGACGGATATAAGGCCCTCATCATCACCGACGCCAGCGCCGAGGTGAACGCGATCCGCAGCAAGCAGGCGGCGATCGAATTCCGTGGCTTCACGCCGCAGCAACGCGATACCCTCTCGGGCGCGCTCGGCAGCGCGCTCGCGATCCAGGAGGCGCCGTGGATTTGCGTGAACTACGTCGTCCCGAACACGAAGAAGCCGCCCTTCGATGACGTCCGGGTGCGCCAGGCGCTGACCCTCGCGATCGACCGCTATGCCGGCAGCACGTCGCTCCAGAAGATCACGATCGTGAAGGATGTCGGCGGCCTCATGCGGCCCAAGGGTCCGTTCGCGCAGACGGACTCCGACCTCCAGAAGATCGCCGGTTTCGGCACGGACGGCGCGGCCAACAAGGCCAAAGCGAAGCAGCTCCTCGCCGACGCGGGCCAGTCGAACCTCACGTTCAAGTTCCTCAACCGCAACATCACGACGCCCTACGAGCCGGTCGCGCTCTTCGTACTCGACCAGTGGAAGCAGATCGGCATCAACGCCACGCACGACGTGAAGGAGACCTCCGCGTACCAGGCCGACCTGCGCGCAGGGAACTTCGAGGTCGCGCTTGATTTCAACTGCGACTTCCTCGATGAGCCCGACCTGCAGCTCGCCAAGTTCTGGTCCGCCTCGGGTCTCGGCAAGGGCCTGAACTTCGCGTATTACGACGACGCGGCGCTCGACAAGATGATCGACGGACAGAGCCGCGAGACCGACCCGGCCAAGCGCAAGGCGCTCGTCGCCGACATCGAGAAGTACGCGATGGACACGAAGGCCTACCAGTATCCGGTCCTCTGGTGGTACCGGATCATTCCGTACCTGAACACGGTGCGCGGCTGGCGCATCGGTTCGAACCACTACACCAATCAGGACCTCGAGACGGTCTGGCTGGGGAAATAACGGCGAACTAGCGGACTCGAGGGAGCCGCCCGAGACTTACCGGATGCGCCGGTACGTCGCCGGGCGGCTCCTGCTCATGATCCCGACGCTCGTCGGCGTCGCCATCCTGACGTTCGTGATCATGCGTGCGGTGCCAGGCGACATCGTCGCTCTGAAATATGCCGGCTCCCCGGTGCCGCAATCGGTCATCGACGAGGAGCGTCATCAGCTCGGACTGGATAAGCCCATGTGGGCGCAGTTCACGGATTGGATGGGCGAGATCGCGCACTTCGACCTCGGCACCTCGCTCTGGACCGGCCATCCGGTCGTCGATGAGATCCTCGTCCGCCTCCCGCTCTCGCTCGAGCTCGCCATCATCGCGACGCTTCTCGCCATAACGATCGCGGTCCCGCTTGGCGTCCTCGCAGCGGTGCGGCAGGACACCTGGACCGACTACGCGATCCGTCTTTTCTCTATCGGTGGTCTCGCGATGCCGAGCTTCTGGATCGGGCTCCTCATGGTGCTCGCGACCATCACGTTGTTCGGATGGGCGCCGCCTCTCGTCTTCACGGCGATCACCGACGACCCGATCGCGAACCTCTCGCAAATGGTTCTTCCCGCGCTCTCCGTCGGCTATCGCTACTCGGCCGTGTCGATGCGCATGACGCGATCGACCGTTCTCGAGGTACTCCGCGAGGACTACGTCCGCACCGCGCGCGCGAAGGGCGTGCGCGAGAGCGTCGTCGTCCTGAGGCACGCCCTCCGGAACGCGCTCCTGCCCGTCGTCACCGTGATCAGCCTTGAGTTCGCGTTCCTCATCGGCGGCCTCGTGGTCACCGAGCAGGTCTTCAACCTGAACGGCATCGGCAAGCTCCTCGTCGACGCCGTCGCGCACCGCGATTACACGCTCATCCAAGCGCTGGTGCTGCTCCTCGCGTCCGTGTTCGTGCTCATCAATTTCGTGGTCGACATGGTCTACGTGGTGCTGGACCCAAGGATCCGCTACTCGTGACCGAGCTCGCGCGGCCGGTAGCCCGCGACGCCGACGACGTGGCGAAGCGCCGCTACCTCGAGTCGACCGGGCCACGGCGCTTCGTCCGGTTCTGGCGCGAGTTCATCCGGCGGCGGCCGCTCGGTACCGCCGGCGCCGCGCTGATCATCCTCATGCTGCTGACGGCCGCGTTCGCCGACCGCATCGCGCCGTACGACCCTGTCGAGATCCGATTCAGCGATCTGCTCCAGGGCCCCTCGCTGCAGCACCTCCTCGGGACCGACCCGTTCGGTCGGGACGTGTTCTCGCGGATCGTATACGGCTCGCGGACCGCGCTTCTTGTCGGGTTCAGCGCGTCGTTCGTGGGCTGCACGCTCGGTTTGGTGCTCGGGGTGGTGGGCGCGTACTTCGGCGGAAAGGTCGATCAGCTGGTCCAGCGGCTGATGGACGTCCTCCTCAGCTTTCCGCTGATCGTCATCGCGATCGCCGTCGTCGCCGCACTCGGGACGGGCGAGGACAAGATCGCGAACGTCATCGCGGCGATCACGGTCCCGATCATCCCCCGTGTCGCGCGCGTCGTGCGTTCCAGCGCGCTCAGCATCGTGAACATGCCGTACATCGAGGCGACGCGCGCGGTCGGATCCGGCGCTGTCCGCATCATGTTCCGCCACATCGCGCCGAACGTGTTCGCGCCCTACCTCATCATGCTCACCGCGTTCCTCGGGCAGGCGATCCTGCTCGAAGCCTCGCTCTCGTTCCTTGGCCTCGGCGTGTTCGAGCCGACGCCGTCATGGGGGCTGATGCTCCGCGGCGCCGGGATGCAGTTCCTCGAGCAGGCACCGTGGCTCGCCATCGCACCCGGCGTCGCGATCAGCATGGCCGTCTTCGGCTTCAATCTCTTCGGGGACTCGCTTCGCGACGCACTCGATCCGCGGCTGCGGACGGCCTAGCCGAAATCGACCCAGCCCGGAGCCCCGCGACGTCTACGGTCGTGAAGCGTGGCAAGAATCCAGGGCAGGCCAACGAAGACGAACCACACGGCGATGTCGCCGCCGAGCGACTTTTCGACAAGGCCGAGCCCTCCGTCGATCAGCTGCCGCGCCACGCCGAGAACGATGAGGGCGCTCCAGCCACCGTACCAGGCGACCACAAAGCCCTGCGTCAGACTCGGCCGCCATGCGCGGGGTATCCCGTACTCGTCCCGCAATGTGGCGAGAGCACCGTAGGTGAGACCAAGCGCTAGAAGCAGGTAGAGGCTACTGAAGCCGTCGTTGACGGTCGCCTCTGGCCGTGGTTGAAACGGCCCAATGACCATGGCGAAGACCGCCGGCACACCGAAAAGACCCAGGAACAGGGCAATAGCCCACGTGACGACGTGATCACCGAGCGTTCGCTTACGGCCACCGGTCTCCATGGGATGAGGCTACCCGCGGGCGGTTGCGACACGGTGTCGGGGCTGCCTCGTAGACGCTACGCGCGATGTGGCGTGGTTACCTGCGCCTCGACGGCGGAGCGGATCGCGGCCTCGAGCTCATGCGGGTGTCGCGATCCGATGAGTACTGGCAGGCCCTTACGCAGGCGGATCTTCACGCCCACGTCGCCGCCGGTCGTGTACGCCCATCCCGCGGGCCCGAGGCGCACGCCCCAGCCGCCGTAGTCGATGAGCGGACGGTAGTGCTTCACCTCGAGACCGACGATGTCCCCAAACGCGATGCGCCGCGTCGGCCAGAGGTGGCGGAACGCGATGCTCACACCGCTGTCGGTGACGTCGACGTCGAGGTGCGACAGCGAGATGAGCGCGGCGACGAGCACGACCACGACCGGTGCGGTCGCGAGGAGCAGCGCGTCGTTCGGCCGCGAAAGGACAACCGCGAGGACGGTGACCCCGACGATGAAGATCATCGCGAGCACGAGCAGTCCCATGAGAGCGTCATGGAAATGCTGTTCCTCGTGAAAGCGACTCACGTTCCCTTCCACACAGGCTTGCGCCGCTCGATGAAGGCTTTCACGCCCTCGCGGAAATCGGTGCTCGTGTAGCAGAGCGCGACGAGATCGGCGGCCTCGTCCGGCATCATCCGCGCACGGATGCGACGGCTCATCTCCTTCGTCGCATGCAGCGTGAGCGGGGCATACGACCCAAGCTCCTCGACGAGTTGGCCCACCCGTGCCTCGAGCGCATCCTCACCGTCCACGATCTCGGTGACGAGACCGATCGCTCGTGCCTCCTGCGCGTCGATGAGCCGCGCCGTGAAGACAAGCTCCTTCACGCGACCGAGACCGACGAGCGCGGCGAGGCGGACGAGGTTCGCGGCGGAGAAGCAGTTCCCGAGCGTTCTCGCGACCGGGACTCCGAAGCGCGCCGACGGCGCGGCGACGCGGCGATCGTGGGCACGCGCACGTCCTCGATAGCGCCGAGCCAAGCGTCCATACGGCGCTCGTACTCGAGCGCCTGCGACGCCTCCTTGAAATCGACGAACTGGGCGATGTCCGTTCCGGCCACGAACGCATCGGCGCCGTTCGCGTCGCGGCAGATCGCGGCGATGCGGTCGTACATCGCGAACGTCATCGCGTTGCGCGCGGCCGGTCGATCGACGACGATCCAGAGCGCGCCGGCGCGGCGCTCGGTGCGGATCTCCTCGGTCATGCGCGAGCGATGATGCCCGCGCTCGCGAGATCGTCCATGTCGGCGTCGCCCAAGCCAAGCTCGCGGAGCACCTCGGCGCTGTGCTCACCCAAGCGGGGACCGGCGCGGCGGTGCCGGACGGGGGTGCGGCCAAGCCGCATCGGCGAACCCAGCCCACGAAGCGTGCCCAGGACGGGATGCTCGAGATCGACGAAGAACTTCCGCGCAAGCAGGTGCTCATCGTTGAAGACGTCGCTGTAGTCCGCGATCTCGCCGCACGGCACGCCCCCCTCGCGGAGGAGCGCGAGCCAGTGTTCGGCGGGCTTCGTGCGCGTCACCTTCTCGATCGCCAGCACGAGCTCCTCGCGATTGCGAAGACGGGCATTCGCGTCGACGAATCGCCGATCGGCCTCGAGTGGTCCGAGCCCGACGGCGCCGCAGAACGCCTTCCAGTTCGGCGGGGTCGTTGCACCGACGATGAAGTGGCGATCGGAGGCCGCAACGGCCTGGTATGGCGCGACGAGCTTGTGCGCCGAGCCGGCCGCCCGCGGAACTTCGCCGCTGCCGAAGTAGATGCCCGCTTCCCAGACCGCGAGCGACACCGCCGACTCGAACATCGAGATGTCGACGAGCTGACCTCGACCGTCGCGCTCGCGGGCGCGAAGAGCCGCGAGGGTCGCGATCGTCGCGTAGAGCGCGGCGGTCAGGTCCGCGATCGAGACACCTACCTTCACCGGGACGCCACCCTCTTCGCCGGTGATGCTCATGAGCCCGCTCTGGCCCTGAACGATGATGTCGAGCGCGGGCCGGTCGGCGTACGGGCCGTCGAGTCCCCAGCCGGTGACGGCGACGTAGACAAGGCGCGCGTTCGCCTGGAGGAGCGAGGCCGGAGAGAGGCCGAGGTCATCCATGGTCCCAGGGCGCAGATTCTCGACGATCACGTCCGCTCTGCCGGCGAGCCTTTTGAAGACCTCGCGGCCTTCCTCGCGTTTGAGGTCGATCGCGAGGCTGCGCTTGTCGCGGTTGAGTCGCGCGAAGTTACCGCTCTCTCCGGACGCGAGGGGCTCGAGGAGCCGCGCGAGGTCGCCGGCTTTCGGATGCTCGACCTTTACGACGTCGGCGCCGAGATCGGCGAGCTGCATCCCGCAGAACGGGCCCGCCATGTAGTTGCCGATCTCGACCACACGGATGCCCGCAAGGGGCGGGGCGCCTAGCACGTGCCCCAGCGGTCGATCCGGCCCCCGCTCTGTCTCCACACGCCGGCAAGCGTTCCCTCGTAGCCCACGAACCAGACCTCGTTGCCGTGCGCGAACACGCTGCGGATGGAGCATGTCGTGCTGAGGTTGGCGACGGGGCTAACGGTGTTGCCCTCGACCATAAGCGCTGTTCCGTCATCGCCGACGACGTACGTGATCGCCCCGACGCGCACCGACGCGCGGAGCTCGTGCTGCACGCCGCTCTCGAGCGGATGCCAGTGGCCGTCGAACCGGAGGATCACTCCATCATCGCCGGCCGCGATCGCCTCGGTGGCCGATGTCGCCGCGATCGTGCGCAGGGTCACCTTCGTACCGGTGTCATACGGCTTCCAGCCGACGGTCCCGCCGACTTTTTCGAGACGGTACGACACCCCGGTTGCGCCGACCATCCACGCGGAGCCTCCCGCGAAGCCGACCACTCCATAGAGATCCTCGTCGATCCCTCCGGCGTATTGGTCCCACCCCGCGAAGCTCTGTCGCTGCACGTTGCCCTCGGAGCCGACGACGAGCGCGCCATCGGGCACCACCGAGACGGCGTACGCATTGAACGACCCGATGTCGTCGGCGCGGATCGTCTTGCCGAGGTCATCGATGGTGACGACGCGGCCGAAGGCGCCCACCGCAATGACCGTGTCCGGACTGCACGCTGCCGCGACGAGCGAGCGCAGGGTCGCGTCGATGAGCTCCCAGCGCTGCAGCTGGCGATCGAACCGTCCGATCCCACCGCCGTCCGACACGACCCACACCGCGTCGTCGGTCGCGCACCCCGCCGAGAGCGGCTGCTTGAACACGAACGGGCCGGTGTCGGGCTCGGCCGTCGCCGTCGGGACCGGCGCCGGCGTGGCGGGCGGCGGCGTCGGCGTGGCGCGGGTGACGACCCCGACGGCGGCGCCCGCGCCGACCGCGAGGACGAGCATGATCGCGGCCGCGGCAAGGGCCGTGCTCGTGCGAAGCGTCCCGGGTGGAATCAGTCCATGGCCTCGAGTCTCTTTATGCGCTCCTCGATCGGCGGATGGGTGTCGAAGAGGTGGTCAAAGAACGCCGGAGCGTCCTTTAACGGGTTCGCGATGTACAGGGACGCGGTCGCCTTATTGGCCACCTCGAGCGGCTCCTTGTCTGCCGCGATCTTGCGCAGGGCCGACGCGAGGCCCGGCGGGTAACGGGTGAGGAGCGCGCCCGACGCGTCCGCCAGGTACTCGCGCTGCCGCGACACCGCGAGCTGGATGAGCGTGGCAATGATCGGCGTGAGCACCGCGAGGGCTATCGCGATGACGGCAATGATCGCGCCGGCACCGCCACGGTCGCGATCGCGGCGCCCGCCCTGGGTCCAGAAGAACGAGCGCCACATCCAGTCCGCGAGCAGGGCGACCGTGCCGACCAGAACGGTCACGAGGACCATGACGCGGATATCGCGGTTCCCGACATGCGAGAGCTCGTGCGCGATCACCCCTTCGAGCTCGGTGCGGTCCAGCTTGTCGAGGAGGCCGCGCGTCACCGCGATCGACGCGTGCTGCGGATCGCGTCCGGTGGCGAACGCGTTGGGCGCCGAATCCTCGATCACGTAGATCTTCGGGGTCGGGATCCCGAGCCCGAGGGCGAGCGCCTCCACGATGTTGCGAAGCTGGGGCTCCTCGCTCGGGCCGAGCTCGCGGGCCTGGCTCTGGGCGAGGATCAGCTTGTCGCCGGCGAAATAGGACACGAGCGCGCCGCCCGTCGATATCGCGAACGCGAACGGCAACGCCGCGATGCCGCCGCCGGGCGCGAAATATTCGCCGACGAAATAGGCGAGCACGGCGACCAGCGCGGTGAAGGCTGCGATCAGAAGCACGGTCCGCCACCTGTTGGCGGCGGCAGCTTCGTAGATCGAAACTCGCGCGGGAGTGGACTCAGTGGTCACGCTACTGAAAGGCTAGAGCCTCGTTAGAACTTCACCTGCGGCGTCTCGCGTTCGGTCGCGTCGGCGAGCTCGAAGTACTGCTCCGGCCCAAAGCCGAACATTCCGGCGAAGATGTTCGTGGGGAAGGTCTGGAGCGACGTGTTGTAGTCGCGAACGTTCCCGTTGTAGAACCGCCGGGCGAAGGAGATCTTGTCCTCCGTCGCCGTGAGGTTCTCGGACAGGTCCTTGAACTCCTGGACCGCCTGCAGCTGCGGGTAGTTCTCGGCGACCGCGAAGACCGAGCGGAGCGCTCCGGTGAGCATGTTCTCGGCCTGCGCGCGCTGTTCCGGCGTCGCCGATGCGCCTGCCGCTACGGCGGCGGCGCGCGCTTCGGTCACCTTCTGAAAGACCGTCGACTCGTGCGGATGTCAGCCCAGGCCTCCTTCACGCGCTGACGCAGCGTGACGAGGCGGTTGTAGGTCGCGATGAAGAAGAGGGCGAGCACCCCGAGGATGACAAGGACGACGATGATTTCCACGGCCCCTCCCTTGAGCGCGAGGCTAGCAGAACGATCGCCTCAGCGAGCTTTTTGTAGCGCCTCCTCGAAGCGGCGCTGGCGCGCCAGCCCCTCGACGAGTCTTTTGTGCGCGTCGGGTCGAGGCCGCCAGGTCCGTCCGACAGGCGAGCGCACCGCGCCGAGATCGCCGACGAGCCCGACTCGCTCGAGCGCGACGATCGCGGCCCCGCGCGCCGAACCTTCGCCGACGGCACTCATCACCAGCGGACGGCCGAGCGCATCGGCGAAGAGCTGCGCGAGCCATGGGAGCCGGAGCAAGGTCCCGCCCGTCGCGATGATGCGGTCGATGCCGGGAAGCGCCGCGTCGACGACCGACCAGAGAAGGATCGCGCGATCAGCGACGCCTTCGATCATCGCGCGTGCGATCGCGTCGGGGCGGGTCGCCAGGCCGATGCCGGCGATCGCGGCGCGCGCGCCGTCGTCCCAGGTAGGGCTGCGGTCTCCGGCGAGGAGCGGCAGCGCGATGACCTCGTCGGCCGGCGCATCGGTGGGCCAGAGCGTCGCGAGGTCGAGCGACGGAAAGGTCTGGGCAAGCCAGGTGAGGACATTTCCGCCGTTCGAGAGCGCGCCACCGGCGACCACCCGCGATCGGTCGAGGCGGTACGTCCAACCGCCCGGTACGACCGGCGGGTCCTCGGTCGCGTAGACGACACGGATCGCGCCGGACGTGCCGAGCGATAGCGCGGCGGTCTTCCGTCCCACGGCGCCGACCCCGACGTTGGAGCACACGCCGTCGCCGATCGCCGGCGTCCACGGGATCTTCGCGAGCGCCGGCCAGCGCCGCGCGAACTCCGCGCGGAGTCCGCTCTGCGGATCGTCCGAGATCGTCGCAAGCGACCGCGCCGGGACGCGGAGCCGATCGAGGAGCGGTTCGTCCCAGGTCCGTTTGCGCTGGTCGTAGAGACCGGTGGCCGACGCCATCCCGTGGGCCGCGCGGGTACCGCCGAAGAGGCGGAAGTAGAGGTACTCGCCGAGCGAGAGCCACTTCGCGGTGCGGCCGAAGGCGTCCGGCGCCGCGTCTCGCAGGTAGCGAAGCTTCGCCGGGAGATAGGACGCGTGGATGGTGCAGCCGGTCCGCGCGTGCGTCGCCACCGGGTCGAGCTCGCGCCGCAGCGCCGCGGCGGCCTCGCGCGCTCGCGTGTCGGCCCAGGTGAGGACGGGCGTCGTGGGACGGCCGTGCGTGTCGACGCCCATCACGCTGTGCCAGAACGCGCAGACCGCGACGACCGCGATATCGGCGGCGCGCTTTCCCGCGGCGGCGACGGTCTCGTCGATCGCGTCGGCGGTCGCCCGCACGCGCTCATCTGGATCGACCGTCGCTTCCCCGTCGCTCGAGACACGGAGCGGCCGGTCGCGGTGCGCAATGGCCCTCGCGATCGGGCGACCGCGCGAATCAAATAAGAAGGAGCGCAGACCGGATGTGCCGATATCGACGGCGATGACGAGCGGTGCGGTCGCTTCTCGCAACGGGATCGCGAGCGGCTCCCCCACGAGCGCCGCCTTCCTCATCGCGGCCGAGTATGGGACGCCCTGTTAGCTGAAGATCAATCCGCGGCGTAGAGCGGGACGCAGTGAAAACCGGCGATCGCCGCGCCCAGCGTCAGGTTCCCGGCGTACGGCTCTCTGAAGCAGCGGGCGTAAGCCCGATCCCGCTCGGCGTACGGAACGACGACGCGCAGCACGAAGCCGGTCGGACACGTCGGCCGATCGCAGGCGATCTGCGGATCGAGGCTCGCCGTCCGTCCGACCTCGATCGGATGGAGTCCAGCGGCCTCGAGATCCTGCTTCGCGAGCTGCTCCCAGCCGGCGGGTGCGGTCCCATCGCGCCGCGTTGCCCAGGGCTCGAAGCTGGACTCGCCGTAATAGAGAGTCACCGTCGGGTGTCCCGGATGGGGGTCGATACGGCAGCGGAACAGCTCCAGCCTCGAGGGGCCACGGCCCCCGAGGCGCACGTCCGCGAACAGGTCGCCTCCCTCTGCGAACTCGGAATCGACCCGCAGGGCCGGGACCGCAGGGCCGGCCGTCTGGCCGTCCAGCGTCTCGAGCTCGGCGGTCGAGTCGAAGGGGATCAGCTCGTTCGGCGAGAGGAGCGGGAGACGTCCATCCGGCGTCCAGACGAGGACGCCTCCGGTGAACGGGATCGGCGCCGACAGGACGCGGCCGTCCTCGAGCTGGAGGTCTCGATGGTCGAGGTAAGAGGCGAAGACCGCGTGCCCGCGCGGGGACGGCTCGGCCCACCACGCGCCGATCAGGGCCCGAGACGTCGCGCCCCGCGTGTCGACCACGTAGATCTCAGTTGGAGCCGACTCGCGGCCGGGCCGCTGGTCGTAGAACGACATGACCGCACGTTCGCCGTCGCCGCTGTACCGAACCTCGACGTAGACCCCGGCGAGCGTCCGCGGCGCATCGATGACGCGCGACTCGCGGTCGTCGGCCCAGACCCGGAGCTCATTCCCGCGCCAGAAGAGGAGCTCCTCGCCCCGCCAGCCGAATGGTGTCGCGCTAACGTCTTCGATGCGGGCGAGCTCGCGCTTCGCCGCCACGTCGAACACGATCAGCTCGGTCGCCCGCGCGTTGGCCTCGGGACGTGGCGCCCGGTACGCGATGCGGGAACCGCTGCCAGAAAACCGCGGATCCGTGCCCGCCGCTAGATCGGTGGGTTCGAGGTTCGACAGCGACATCATGAGCACCCGCTGCTCGTCCGCCACGTACGGCCCCATGCGGTGATAGACGCGTGCGCCGAGGACGAAGACGGTTCCGTCGGGGGACCGATCGAACGAGACGGTCTCCATGTCGGTGTTCGGGAGCGTGACCGGGATCGCCTGATCGCACGTCTTCGCCACAACTGTCGCCGGAGCTTCGGACGCGACCGGTCGGGCCACCGGTGCCGCGACCGGCGCCGCCGATCCGATGGGAAGGAGCGCGCCGGCCGTGCCGATGAGAAGACCCGCGAGCACGGCGGAGACGCGCTTCACGTGACTACCCGAGGAGCGCTTTGACCGCGCGGACGATGTGCACCGTGCTGATGCCGGCATCGTCGAGCATCTCGGCGGGCTTGCCCGAACCGGGCATCTTGCGCACCGCGAGGTGGCGGTAGCGCAGATCGCGGAAGCCGCGATCCGCGAGGGCCGCCAGCACGGCGTCGCCAATGCCGCCCTCGACCCAGTGATCCTCGACGACGACGATGCGCCCACCAGTGGCGCGCGCCGCATCGGCGAGAGTCTCCGCATCGATCGGCTTCACGGTGTAGAGGTCGATGACCCGGACGGGGATGTCCTCATGGGCCAGCACGTCGACCGCCTTCAGCGCTTCGTGCAGGGTGATGCCGGCCGCGACGATCGTCGCGCGATCCTTGCTCGAGCCGCCGCGGACGACCTTGCTGCCACCGATCGGAAAGCTCTCGCCCTTGTCGTAGACGATCGCGGTCTTCTCGCGCGTCGTCCTCATATATGTGATCCCCTCGCGATCCGCCATCTGCGCGACGAGCTTGGCCGTCTGATTCCCGTCGGAGGGATAGAGCACCGTGCTGCCATGGACCGCGCGCATCATCGCCAGATCCTCGAGACCCATCTGCGATGGACCGTCCTCGCCGATCGACACGCCGGCGTGCGATCCGACCAGGCGGATCTGGGCACGCGAGATCGCGGCCATCCGGATGAAGTCGTATGCACGCGTGAAGAAGGCGGCGAAGGTGGAAGCGAACGGGACCAGGTCCACGACCTGCATGCCCACGGCCGCCGCGACCATCTGTTGCTCGGCGATGTACATCTCGAAGAAACGCTCCGGCGCGGTCTTCTTGAAATCTTCGGCGTGCGTCGAGTTCGAGACTTCGGCGTCGAGGACGACGACGTCCTTGCGCGCAGCCCCGAGCGCTGCGAGCGCCTCGCCGTACGCCTTTCGCGTCGCGATGGGCTCGGTGTACGTCTTGAGCGCGAGCGACCCGGTCCGCTGCATCGACGGCCGGTCCCAGCGCTCGGGCTTGGCGACGGGGAACGTGCGCGAGCGTGTCTCGCCACCGAGCTCCGCGATCGCCTCTTTTGCCTGCTCGGCGTCCAGCGCTTTCCCGTGCCAGCCTTCCTTGTTCTCGAGGAACGAGACGCCCTTGCCCTTCACCGTGCGAGCCAGGATCGCGGTAGGCCGAGCAGCGTCGCGAGCGCGGGCGTACGCGTCGTCGATCTCGGTGGCGTCGTGACCGTCGATCACGATCGGGTCGATCCCGAACGCGCGGACCCGCGCCGCATAGGTGCCCATGTCCCACTCGAGCTCGGTGGGTCCGCGCTGGCCGAGCCGATTCACGTCGATGATCGCGGTCAGGTTCGCGAGCCCTTCGTGGCCGGCGTGGTCGAAGGCCTCCCAGATCGAGCCCTCCGCGGTCTCGCTGTCACCGACGAGGACCCACACGTGGAACGGTGCCCCGAGCACGCGCTTTCCGGCGAGGGCGACGCCGACGCCGATCGGCAGGCCCTGACCTAGCGAGCCCGTCGCCACGTCGACCCAGGGAAGGATCGGTGTGGGATGCCCCTCGAGACGGCTGCCGAGCCTCCGGAACGTCATGAGCTCGTCGTCGGTGATCGCGCCCGCGGCCTTGAACATCGCGTACACGAGCGGCGACGCGTGGCCCTTGGAGAAGATGAGGTGATCATTCGCGGGGTTGTCGGGCTGCCCGAAGTCGTAACGCAGGTGACCGCCGAGCAGGACCGCGATCAGATCGGCGGCCGAGAGCGACGATGTGGGATGGCCGGACCCCGCTGCGGTGGAGCAGCGGATGCTGTCGATCCGAAGCTGCCGTGCGAGGTCGCGGTACGTTTCCAGCTTGGATCCGACCTCGGTCGCGGTGGTGCTCACGGACTGAGGTTACGCCTCCGCTCGAGGTAGCCGTTCATGTCAGCGCCTGGCCGCGCCGAGGAGGATCGGCCATGCGCCATCGGTCCAGCTGCCGTCACGCACGGTGCCGATATCGGCCCCGCCCCACGCCGTGTAGGTGCAGGTGATGCCGCTACCACCAAAGGCGGTCACGCGCTCCACCGCATACAACCGCCGACGCTCGGCCGTGAACCAGCACCGCGATCGCGCGCACTCGAGACCCGACTCGCAGACCGGGGCGTTCGCGGCATCGGCCGGCGCGACGGCCAGCGCAAGCGCCGCACCGATGGCTCCGACGATGACCACGATGGTCACGAGCACGACGGTCGCGCGGTGCAAACCGAGGCGACGCCGAAACGCGGCACCGAACAGGGCGCCCGCGACCGCAGGCACAAAAAGCCAGGACGCCGAAACAAAAAGGCCGACGTACGCGCTCGGGGCGATCGCGAACCGTCCCAGCACCAAAAGTGCGGTGGCGAGCATGAGCGCGCCGAAGGCCGCCGCCGTCAACGACCCGCGAGAGCTCGATGGATCGACCGAGAGACCGACCGAGATGCCGCCCGCGACGATCACGAGGAGCGCCCAAGGGAAATAGAGCGGTGGGAACACAAGGAGCACACCGAAGAGCGCAAGACCGAGGACAGCCGCCACGACGAGAGACACCACACCGAGAGCGTGGCATATCGTCTGGCCGACACGCCAAAAGCGAGGGATCAAGCGATGGATATCGGTCTCTACGGACTCGGGCGGATGGGCGGGAACATGGTGACCCGGCTCGCGCGCGGCGGGCATCGCGTGATCGCCGGGAACCGCAGCCCCGAGCCGGTGCAGGAGGCGTCGAAGCATGGCGCCGTCGCGGCGAGCTCGATCGAGGACATGGCGAAGAAGCTCAAACCACCGCGTGTCCTCTGGGCGATGGTCCCAGCGGGCGACGTTACCGACCACACGCTCGACGAATTCGCCCGGTACGCATCTGCCGGCGACGTGCTCGTCGACGGAGGCAACAGCTACTTCCGCGACTCGATGCGGCGCGCGGAGAAATACGCCGGAATGGGATTCCGCTTCCTCGACGTTGGCGTCTCGGGCGGGATCTGGGGGCTCGAGAACGGCTACTGCATGATGGTCGGCGGTCCCGCCGACGGGGTCGCCATCGCCAAGCCGGCGCTCGATACTCTCGCGCCGCCGAACGGGTGGTCGCACTTCGGGAAAAATGGCGCGGGCCACTTCGTCAAGATGGTCCACAACGGGATCGAGTACGGAATGATGCAGGCGTACGGCGAAGGGTTCGAGCTGCTGCACGCGAGCGAGTTCGAGCTCGATCTCCGCAAGGTCTCCACCGTCTGGCTTCAAGGAAGCGTCGTCCGCTCCTGGCTCCTCGAGCTCGCCGAGCGCGCCTTCGAACAGGAGGGCAGCGACCTGAAGAACATCAAAGGCTGGGTCGAGGATTCGGGTGAGGGTCGCTGGACCGTGCTCGAGGCCGTGACGCACGGTGTCCCGATGACGGCCATCTCCCATTCGCTCTTCGCGCGCTTCGTCTCGCGGCAGGAGGACAGCTACGCGATGAAGGTCGCGGCCGCGCTTCGCAATCAGTTCGGCGGTCACGCCGTTAAGAAGGAATAGGCGACCTGGCCACCTCGACACTCAATCCGCTCCGCGAAGGGCTGCGGCTCTCACGCATCCCCGAACCTTCGACGATCGTGATCTTCGGCGGCTCCGGCGATCTCGCCCAGCGCAAGCTTATCCCGGCGCTGTACAACCTCGCGCTGCAGCGGCTGCTCCCCGCGACGTTCTCCATCGTGGGCACGGCACGCAAGCCCCTGAGCCACGAGGAGTACCGCGAGGAGCTGCACAAAGCCGTGGCGCAATACAGCCGGACGAGGCCCTTGAACGAGGAGGTCTGGCGGAGCTTCGCCGAACACCTGCATTTCGTCACGACCTCGGACGATGCCGGCTATGAAGAGCTTCGACGCACGCTCGAGCAGCTCGACTTCGCGCTTGGCACGCACGCCAACCGGCTCTTCTATCTCGCGACACCACCGCCCGCGTACAAGGCGATCGTCGAAGCGATCGGCGAGCACCGCCTCCGTGGAGACACCGGCTGGGCGCGCATCGTCGTCGAGAAGCCGTTCGGACACGACCGCGCGTCCGCCCTCGAGCTCAACGAGATCGTGCATACCGTCTTCCGCGAGGACGAGGTCTTCCGCATCGATCACTACCTCGGCAAGGAGACCGTTCAGAACATCCTGGTGATGCGTTTCTCGAACGGGATCTTTGAGCCGATCTGGAACCGGCAGTACGTTGACCACGTCCAGATCACGGTCGCGGAGACGATCGGCGTCGGGGAGCGGGCGGGTTACTACGAGCAGGCCGGTGCGATGCGCGACATCGTCCAGAACCACCTGCTTCAGCTCCTCGCGCTCGTCTCGATGGAGCCGCCGGCCGCGTTCGACGACAAGGCCGTCCGCGACGAGAAGGTCAAGGTGATGCGCGCGCTGCGGCGGATCGCGGGCGAGGATCTGTCGATGAACGCCGTGCGCGGGCAATACACGCGCGGCTTCATCGAGGGCACGCCCGTCCCGGGATACCGCGAGGAGCCTGGCGTGGCAGCCGATTCGCGCACCGATACCTACGTGGCGCTCAAGCTCTGGGTCGACAACTGGCGCTGGGAAGGCATCCCGTTCTACGTCCGCACCGGGAAGCGACTTCCGAAACAGTCGACCGAGATCGCGATCCAGTTCCGCGCCGCGCCGCACCAGCTCTTCTCCCGCGATGCTCTCGCGGGCCTCGAACCGAACGCGCTCGTGTTGCGTATCCAGCCGGACGAAGGCATCTCGCTGCGGTTCGGCGCGAAGGTCCCGGTGCAGGGGATCCGCATCCGCGCGGTGAACATGGACTTCGACTACGGCGCCTCCTTCATGGTCGACGCTCCGGACGCGTACGAGACGCTCATCCTCGACGCGCTCCGCGGCGACGCAACGCTCTTCACGCGACACGACGAGGTTGACCAGCAATGGGCGTTCGTTGACCCCATCATCAAGGGCTGGGCATCGAGCGACTCGGCCGAGGGGCCGGCCCTTTACGAAGCCGGGACGTGGGGACCCACCGAGGCGGACGCTCTCATCGAGCGGGATGGACGAAAATGGCGGAAGGCGTAGTGATCGACACGACGTTCTGGGGAACGCGCCAGAGTGGCGTCGCGGCGCTCGAGCGCGAGCTCACGCGGCTCCGCCGGGCGCAGAGCGCGCATGCGCGCGAGCTCGGGCGACCGATCGCGCGCGCGTCGGTTCTGAATCTCATCGTGTACGCCGACCGCGAGGAGCACGCACGCCGCGCCGCACGGAGCATCGCCGACCTCGCGCTCCGTCATCCGTCGCGCGCGATCGTCGTGCTCGCGGACCGCGGTGCACGAGACGGCACCCAGAAGCGCATCGAGATGCACTGCCGGCTCCCGATCGCGGACGGCGCGCGGCTCGTCTGCTACGAACAGATCCTCGTCCGCGCGAGGGGGGACGCCGACGATCGCCTGGCCTCCGCGGTGATCCCGCTTCTCGTTCCCGATCTCCCGGTCTTCCTCTGGTGGACTGGGACGCCGCCGCTCGGCTCGCGCTCGTTCGGAGATCTGCTGCGGCTCACGGACCGCCTCGTGGTCGACTCCGCGGACTTCGCTCGTCCCGAAGTGACGTTGCCGGTCATCGCGCGCATCTCGGATGAGGCCCGCGGGCGCTTCGGACTGACGGACCTCAATTGGACGCGGCTCACACCGTGGCGCGAGATCGCGACAGCGTTCTTCGACGTTCCCGCCTGGCGGCTCTTTCTGGACGGTGTCACCGGCGTCAGTGTCGGTTTTGCCGTGGACATGGACGGTCGTGACATACATCCTTCGCAGGCGTTGCTCTTCGTGGGATGGCTGGCGTCGCGTCTCGGCTGGCGACCGCTCGAGGCGCTCGCGCCGTCGGAGGCCGGCGGACTCCTGTTCGCGATCGCGCGTCCCGATGGTGCGCGGATCATGGTGCGCGTGCGTCCGCGATTCGAGCGCGGGCTCGACGAGGGAGATGTCTCAGGTATACGCATCAAGGCGACCGCCGCGCGACAGCTCGCCGAATTCGCCGTGAAGCGCCAGCCCGATCCGCGACATCAGACCGCCACCGTCCTGCTGGACGGCGAGCGGCGGTGGGAGCGCACCATGCCGCTTCCATCGCCGGCCATCGTCGAGCTCATCGGCGAGGAGCTCTCGATCCTCGGAAGCGACCGTACGTATGAGGCGGCACTCGGCGCCCTCGTCGAGCTCGCCTAGTGGGTTAGCACACAAGTTGCGGACAGGCGATGAGATGGCCAGCGAAAAGAGCGCCGACCTTCGTGCGCCCGCCGCGGCGCGACTGCTCGCCAAGCGCTATCGACTCATCGAGAGGATCGACGAGGGCGGCGCAGGCGAGGTGTGGCGGGCGCGCGACGAGAAGCTGGATCGCGATGTCGCGATAAAGCTCCTCGGGCCCGACGCGGACGATGCCTTCCGCGCGCGTTTCGCCGATGAGGCGCGCCGCGCGGCGGCGGTCGTCCATCCGAACGTCGTCATGGTGTTCGACGAAGGCCGCGACGGCGCGGACGCGTTCATGGTCATGGAGCTCGTGCCGGGCAAGACCCTTCGCGAGATCGTCGCCGAGCGCGGACCATTGCCCGCGCACGAGGTGGCTCGCCTCATCAGGCAGGTCGCCGCGGCCCTTGACGCGGCGCACGCGGCGGGCGTGATCCACTGCGACGTGAAGCCCGCGAACGTCATCGTCGATCGCGAGGGCGCCGCAAAGCTCACCGACTTCGGGATCGCGCGCGCCGCGCGCGATCGCGACGAGCAGGAGCTGCTGGGCACCGCGCGGTATATCGCGCCGGAGCGCGTCGAGGGTGGACCGGTCACCGCGCGGACCGACGTGTACGGCCTCGGTCTCGTCGCGTACGAGCTCCTCACCGGAAGACCGGCGTTCGATGGCGCGACGAGCGAGGAGCTCGTACGAGAGCGGCTGGTCGGGTCCCCACCGTCGCTTCGGCTCGCGCGCGTCGGTATCGACGACAGGCTCGATGCCATCGTCGGACGCGCGCTCGCGACGCTGCCGGACCGCCGCTACGCGAGCGCGGGCGCGTTCGCGCGCGCGTTCTCGGATGTTGCCGACCGCGACACCGATCCCACCTCGTCGCTCAAGCCAAGCGGCGCGACGCGGAGCACCCGCGGTTGGATGTTCCCGCGCTTTGACAGCAGCGTTGCGATCCTCGCGGTCCTCGCCATCCTCTTCGCGCTGTTCCTGTTCTTCTCGTCGTTCCCGCGGGGCACGCAGCCGAGCGGTCCCGCTTCGGCGGCACCGAGCGCTGCTGGAGCACAGACCCCGAACGTCGTCGGCAAGAGGCTCGGCGATGCGGTCGGCATTTTGCAAGCGGCCGGGTTCGCGCGGGTCGCGTGGGACGTCGGCCAGGGGCCCGGCGCGGCCTGCGCCGTGATCCGGCAAGACCCCGCGGCCAACACCGCGATCGCTCGCGGCGCGACGGCGACGCTCTTTTACGTGGCGGGGAAGGACTGCACGAAGAAGGGAGACTAGGGCTGGGAGCGCAGACGGCGGCACGTACCGACACGGGTCGCGTTCGCGAGAACAACGAAGACCGCTATCTCGTCCGCGAGGGAGGCAAGACGACGCTCCTCGCGGTGGCCGACGGCGTGGGCGGCGAGGCCGGCGGAGAGATGGCCAGCGCTGCGGCGATCGACGCTCTCGCGGAGAGCTTTTTCGGCGCACAAGCGGGCTCGATGGCACCGGCGGAGGCGCTCGCAGCCGCGATCCGTGGCGCGAACGACGCCGTCCTCGGGGCCGCCGGCAAGAGCGGCCAGCCGGGCGCGGCATCGACGTTGGTGGCGGCGGCGATCGACGGGAGCTCTGCGGTGATCGGAAACCTCGGCGATAGCCGCGCCTATCTGCTACGCGGGGGCGATATCCGCCTCGTCACCTCCGATCACGCCGGCGAGTTGCAGAGCTCGATCACGAGATTCGTCGGGGATCCGCGCGGCGTGCAGCCCGACGTGTTCCTCGAGGCACTCCGGCCCGGCGACCGGCTCCTGCTCTGCTCCGACGGGCTCACGCGACACGTCCCCGACGGGGAGATCGCATCGACCGTGCGACGCGCGGACCTCGATCGCGCGGCGACCGCGCTCATCGATCTCGCGAAATCGCGTGGCGGCGAGGACAACATCACCGTGGTGCTCTACGCGGCGCGCCGCGCGTTCGGTCTCGCGGACCTGCGGCACGACCTCGTGAACCTCATCCTCGCGCTCCTGGTCGCGGTCGTCGTGATCGGAGCCGTCGCCGCCCTCGTCTTCGCTAACGGCGTGTACCCGATCGCACGGTAGCGAGCAGCCGGGTGAAACCCGGCGAGCTGCTCCACGAAATGAGCGCCGCGACGGTGAGGGCGACCGCGAAGGCCAGAGCGAGACGGCCGAAGAGCGCCGTCGCCGAGAACGATGAGCCGATCGTCGGACTGCAAACGAACGTGGGATAGAAGGTGCACTCGTATGCCCAGGTCGGAAGGATGAAGAACATGCCCGCCTGCGCTCCCGGAAATGGCTGAGCCGAGATGAACGGGTAGAAGTACGCGAACGCCGCCGCAGCGAGCCCGAGGTAACCCACCACCAGACGGGCTCGGCCCGTCTCCCAGAGGTATGCGAGCCCCGCAGCAAGCGCCAGCAGATAGAACGGCAGCACCGTGAAGAAGTGGTAGAAGAAGAGCACGCGTCCGATCGGGATCCAGGCGACGTACTGCACCAGGCCGGCCAGGACCACGAAGGCAAGCGCCACCGAGCGCGCGAGGACCGCGGCGACCACGCACCAGCCGAATGCGACAAGGCCGGCCCAGAAGAGCACGACGTTGCCGGCGTCGTAGATGTAGGCGTTGTCGCCGCCGGTCGACGCACCGAAGTACCAGTAGACGGGCTTCAGGACCAACGGCCAGCTCCACCACGGCGACCCGGCGGGATGCGGCGCGGTCAGGCCCGAGTGGTACCAGTACATCTGCTGCGTCAACTCGACGAGGCTCCAGCCGTACGGGATCGTCGGGCCGCCGAACCAGCGCACGTAGCTCGCGAGGTAGATCCCGGCGGGGATGGCGGCGAACGCGATGAAAAGCATGACGGCGTTGAGGCCGCGGCGCGCGAAGAGGTCGAGCGGCCCGCCGGTCCCGGGGCGCCCGCGCTCGTAGGCACGCGCGGTCACTGCGATCGACGCGACGAGCAAGCCGACCAGGGTGTAGGCGCCCGCCCATTTCGCCGCGAGCGCGAGCCCGAAAAGCACGCCGGCGATGAGCACGTCGAGCGTGGCCCACCGTCGCGGTCGGTGTGCCGCGACCACGAAATACCAGCCCGCGACGATGAGGGTGGCAACGTAGATGTCGTTCATCCCGATCCGCGCCTGGGCGAACATCGACCCGTCGATGAGCACCGCGAGGCCGACGAGCGCCGGGAGGACCGTCGAAGCGAAGAGCCGCCGCGCGAGGAGCACAAGGAGGAACGCCAGGACCGCGGCGAAGAGGACACCGGGGAGCCGCCAGGCGAGCGCGTGACGACCGGTCTCGATGAGATCGGCACCCGTGGCGCCGGCGACGACGAGCTTGTCGCCTTCTCCGTCGACCCCAAGAAAAGATCCCGTGACGGGAATCGACGCGTAGGGGGACGACCCGTGGGTCTCGACCACCACGACGCGGCCTTCGTCGAGCGCGTAAAGGAAATCGGTGCGCGGTACGACGGCGAGCGCGGTGGCGGCGGTCGAGAACGTGCCGGTGCGCGCGTTCGCGAGTGAGACTGCGTCGTGCGATCCGGTCTCGAGCTCGAACACGTCGAGCATCGGCGCGTCGGCCCGCGCGACGAAGATACGGTTGGGGCCTTGCGCGTAGGCGATGGCGGTCCCGGGCCGGCCGCCGGTGAGCGCACGCGTTTCTTGCGCCGTGTCCGATGAGATGACGTGCACGGTGCCCTGCGGGTCGAGGACGTAGAGCTCGCTCCCGTCCGTCTTCGTCGTGACCGCGACCGTGGGGACGGGGATGACGGTCGGTGTTGCGTCGACGGTCGCGTAGATCGCGAGCGAGCTCGGACCGCCGACGACGACACGATCGCCCGCGAGCGAAAGCGAGCGCGCGCCGGCGAAGGGCAGCTGGATCTTCTGGAGCTGGGTGTTGCTCGGCACGTCCGCGAGTGGGATGACGACGAGCGCGTCGCTCGTCATCGCGATGATCCGGTCACCCTGGATCGCGAGCGCCTTGGCGTCGACGCCCAGTGCGCGGCTCGCCGCGGCCCCACCGCGCGGTTGCACGACGACCTCAGAACCATCGGCGATCGAGACACGGGTGCCGTCATTTCCGACGACGAAGGCGCTCGGTTGGCCCTGCGGCTGCCTCGTCTCGTGGCCGACCACGCGATCGTCCCCGAAGGCGAGGATGCCGAGCGCCATGATCTCCTTCGCGAGGTGCGGGTGGGTCCACTCGTACGGCTCGCGCTCGGCAAGGAGCTCGAAGGCGGTACGCGCGTGGTAGACCTCATCGAAGTACATCTCGCGGGGCCAGTCGAGGCGGTATCCGCGGGTCGCGAGCACGGCGAGCGCGACGAGCGTTGCGACGGCCACGTCGCGCCGGGTCGGCAGGCGGCCCGGGCTGAGCCCCGCTGGCAGAACCCACCGTCGTTCACCTGGCGTGGGTACGCCGCGGCCGCCCCAGACATAGTCGCTCTCGAGGCGCGCGTCGCCACGCACGAGACGCCAGACCAGGTACGCGGCGACGCCCATCATCACGAGCGCGATCCCGATTTGACCGGGACGGCTGAAGATGGTCGCTTCGATGATCTGCGGAACGCGCAGATCCACGTACTGCTCGTACCGCGTGAACGCGTAGTAGAGCGACAACGCGAAGGTGAGCGCGAGCACCACGTAGGGCACCAACACGCGCGTGCGCGCGACGGCGAGCGGGAGCGCGAGCGCGAAGACCGGGAAGAGGTAGCGCTCGTGCGCGCGTGTCGGGAGGAAGTAGAACGCGAGGCCGGCGAGCACGGCACACGCCAGAAGCGTTGCCGTGTCCCGCCGCCACCAGAGGGGGATCGCCGACGCGATCAGTCCGATCACGAGCAGGACTCCGCCCCAGAACACGAGATCCGTGTCCGATTTCCAGAAGTCGAAGAAGACCGACCACAGGTTGAACGCGTAGAGCGACGTGTAGGGGTAGGTCTCCGACGCGCTGCGGACCAGCTGAACGAGCTCGGCCACGATGCGCGTGGGGTCGAGGCCCCAGAACGGGACCGAGAGCACGTAGGCGGTCCCGGCGGCGGCGCCGAGCGTCGCTCCGAGGGGGCGCCACCGCGCTTCGCGAACGAACTCGAATGCCGCTGCCGCGACGATCACGAGGAGCCCGATGCCGAACTGGGGCTTCACAAGCGCGGCAAGGGTCCCGAGGGCGCCGGCGAGCCACCATCGCCGCGACCCGGCGGCGACGATGGAGCCGAAGAGCGGTAGGGTCCCCACCGCATCGACCTGGCCCCAGTACGGTCCCGCGAAGATCGCACCCGGCTGGAGTGACCAGATCGCAGCGGCGGCGATCGCGGAGGTGCGCCCGGCCGTGCGCCAGAGCACGCGCGCGGCTAGGACAGCGATCCCGATGTCGGCGGGGATGCTGATCGCTTTGACCGCAAGCCGAAGGAGCTCGCCGTCGAAGAGCGCACCGAGGAGCCACAACACGTACAGGAAGGCGGGCGGGTAATCGCTGAAATAGCCGGGCTCGTAGAAGCGACCGGGACCGATCTCCGCGAGCCGCTCGGCCCACGCTTCGAACGTGCCCACGTCGGTCGGGAAACCCTGGGCGCGCACCGCGAGAAGGCGGATCACGACACCTAGGGCGATGGCCCCCGCCACAACGAGCTGCGCGCGGCGCTCGCCGCGCCCCTGGTCGTCGTTCATTGCCAGTACTCGAAGCGCGTGATCGCGATCGTTGCATAGATGTTTACAGCGAGCGAAAGAACGATCGCGAGGATAAAGATGATCGTCGGCCGGCGCCGCCAGATCCCGCGGAACAGGCCGTCGCCGGCGAGCGCGAGCGCGATGAGGAACGGCTGCGCGTCGATGCTGAAGCGGTACCCGAACTGCTGGAATCCGACGGTGCCGTGGAAGAGATCGGGCAGAAGCGCAAGGAGCGCCGCCAGCGCGGTCGCGGCAACGACGATGTCACGGCGGATCTCGCGAAGCGCGAGGAAGATCCAAACGAACGCCGGCGTGGTCAGAAACAGACTCATCCCGATGAAGTGCGGACGGAGAAAGAATGGCGTTCCGGGAACAAAGTCTGGCGGCTCGAGGAAGATCGCTTTGAGGTGCCGTAGCAGGTAGAGCGGCGAGAAGAGCCCGTGGTTGAAGAAAACGTCGCCCTGGGTGAGCTGCGCGTAGCCGTCATCGAGCGGCGTCCCCCACCGCAAGAGGTTGTAACCGACATAGAGAAGGGCGAGGGGCACGCCGCCGGCGATGACCCCGCCGAGGGAGCGCCTGTAGCCCGTTCCGGCCCGGCGCGCGCACAGCAGCGCGAGGGCCGGGGCGGCGAGCGCGACCGGCAGACGGGCGAGCGCGGAGATGCCGACCAACGCGCCCACCGCGACCGCGCTGCCGCCGCGCGCCGCGACGGCGAAGGCCAGGGCTAAGAAGAGCATCGACGCCGAGTGCGCCGCGAACCAGGCGCGGCCGTCGACACTCGAGAAGAGAAGCGTCGTTCCGAACGCCGAGAGGAGCGCGCCCGCGAGCGCGTACGTTCGCGGCGTTCCGTACGCGCGCAGCCCGTAGTAGAGGACTCCGGCGGACGCGCCACCGGCGATCCGCGACGCGACGACCTGCGCGACGGCCGTGGGAAAGAACGGCGCGAGCGGAAGCGAGAGGATCGCGGGGAGCGGCGGATAGACGACGCAGTAACGACCGTCGCCGCAGGGGAGGAGCTCGTTCAGCCAGGACGGCGCCTCGGTCAGCCACCAGCGGCCGTGGAGGAACGCGTCCGCGAGCCGGCCGTAATAGTCGTAGTCGGTGGCGAGCCCGATGCCGGCGCCCGCATAGACAGCCGCCGCGACCACACCGATCCATATCGCGGCTGTTCGGTCCGACACGGTCATTCGCTATGAACACGCTAACCTTGGCCGTCAGTGCCCGCACGGCTCGACGGCCTCTCCTTCTTCTTCCCCGCACTGAACGAAGAGGACAACGTGGCGCCGATCGTGGAAGAGGCCGTCGCCGTCTTGCCACGTTTCGCCGACGACATCGAGATCACCGTCGTCGACGACGGGAGCACCGACCGCACCGGCGGGATCGCCGACGAGCTGGCCACGAAGGATCCACACGTCCGGGTGATCCATCACGGCACCCGCCGCGGCTACGGGGGCGCAGTCCGCTCGGGCCTGCGCGCCGCCACCAAGAACTGGATCTTCTTCACCGACGGCGACCGACAGTTCGCGCTCGAAGACCTGGGGCTGCTCGTCGCGGCGAGCGACGGGGTGGACGCCGTCGTGGGCTTCCGGAAAAAGCGGGCCGACCCGGCGCGACGGCTCTTCGTCGCCTGGGTCTACAACCGCCTCATCCGGCTCCTCTTCGGCGGTGGCTGGCGCGACGTCGACTGCGCGTTCAAGCTGTTTCGACGAGAGGTGTTCGAGCGGGTGCCGCTCGAACGGGTTCACTCAGAGGGCGCGTTCTTTTCGCCAGAGCTGCTCATCACCATGCGCCGGGCGGGGGTCCGCGTGCGTCAAGTCGGCGTGCGGCACTTCCCGCGCACGGCTCACGAGCCCAAGGGCGCGTCACCGCGGGTGATCGTCCGCGCGATCCGTGACCTCATTCGGCTACGCATCCGGCTCTGGCTCAGTCCCGCCGGCTAGCGGCGCTCGAGACGCCAGATGTCCGCGAGGGTCTCACGTTCGCGGATCACGCGCGCCTGGCCCTCATCGAGAAGGACCACCGCGGGCCGCGGGGTCTGGTTGTAGTTCGACGACATCGCGACGCTGTACGCACCCGCGGCCGGGATCGCGAGGATGTCCCCCGATCGTGCTGTCGGCAGACGCACCGAGCGAATGAGCAGGTCACCGGACTCGCAGTACCGGCCGGCGACGGCGACCTCTTCGGCCGCCTTCTCGCCCGCGCGCGCGGCCAGCACGGCGCTGTACTCGGCACCGTAGAGCGCGGGGCGGATGTTGTCACCCATCCCGCCATCGACGGCGACGAACGTCCGCACGTCCGGCACGCGTTTGGTCCCGACGACGCGATACAGCGCGACGGCAGCCCGTCCTACGAGCCCGCGGCCGGGCTCGACGTAGATCGTCGCGCCCCGAAGCGCGCGATCCTTCCGCACCGGTTGCGTCACGGCCCGCGCGTAATCATCGAGCTCGGGTGCCTCCTCGCTGGCGCGAAGACGGACCGCGACGCCCCCTCCCATTCCCAGTTCGGTGATAGGCGCGCCGGTGTCCGCGCGCACCTCGTTCGCGAAGGCCACGAGAGCGCGCGCGAGCTCACCGTAGGGCCGCGCGTCGCGGACCTGGGCGCCGAGGTGCGCGTGGATGCCGACGAGGGTGAGGCCCTTCGTGCGCGCGATCTCGCGCGCCTGGGCGAGGGCTTCGCCGGTGCTGATCGGCGCGCCGAACTTGCTATCGATCGTTCCGGTGACGAGGTGCGGATGCGTGTCCACCTCGATTCCAGGCGCGACGCGCAGCCACACCGCCTGCGGCCGGCGCCGGCCATGCGTCAGCCGCGCGAGCCGCTCGATGTCGTGGGCGCCATCGACGACGAACCGCCCGACCCGCGCCTCGAGGGCGCCGGCGACCTCGTCGTCCGGTTTCGCGTTGCCGTGCAGCTCCATCCGCGATAGCGGGAACCCGGCCCGCCGCGCCGCCTGAAGCTCTCCCAAGGACGCGACGCTTGCGTCGATGCCCTCACGTGCGATGACCCCACCGACCCCGATCAGCGCGCAGGCCTTGACGGAGTACGCCACTCGGACCGGTCGGTGGCGAAAGAAAGCGTCGACGTACTCCCGCAAGCTCGACCGGATCGTCTCGGCGTCGTAGACGTAGAGCGGCGTGCCGTAACGGTCGGCGAGCGCCGCAAGATCGTGCGTCCGGATGCGGACGTGTCCGTCGCGGCCGACGACGGTACCGAGGGGCCAGATCGCGGGCTCGATCACGCCCTCAGGAGTTCTGTTGCGGGTCGTCTGGCAACGACTCGATGAACTCCTTGAACACCGAGAGCTCGTTGTCGTCGCTTGACTCGGCGGTGATGGCCGATCGATCGAGGACCGTCTCGCTCACGAGGATGCGCGCGGAGCAGCGGACCGCCAGAGCGATCGCGTCGGATGGGCGGCAGTCGACCTCGATCTCGCGGTCGGCGATCTGGAGGAACACGCTTCCGTGGAAGACACCGCCGCCGGCCTCGTCGGCGACCAGGTCCTTTACCACCACACGAGTGATCTCGGCGCCGATCTTCGTGAGCATGTCGACGATGAGGTCGTGGGTGAGCGGACGCTCGCTGGTGATCCCGGCGATCCG